>NZ_JBNDHT010000090.1:0-27523 GCF_056755115.1 Rhizobium sp. SVR5-2C
GACCGCGCTCGGTGCAGGCGTGCGCAGCGGCGGCCGCAACGCCGCCTGTTCGACGATCGGCTCGACCGGTGTTCATATGCGCGCCAAGCCGGTTGCTGATGTTCATCTCAATCGCGAAGGCACAGGCTATGTGATCGCCCTGCCCATCCCCGGCATCGTCACCCAGGTGCAGACGAACATGGGCTCGACGATCAACATTGACTGGATCCTCGATATCGCCGCCTATCTCATGGCCGATGCCGGCAAGTCCGTGTCGCACGCCGACCTTATCGCGCGCATCGACGGCTGGTTTGCGGAGAGCAAGCCGGGTTCGGTTCTCTATCATCCCTACATCTCGGAAGCTGGCGAGCGCGGGCCTTTCGTCAACGCCAATGCGCGTGCCGGCTTCACCGGGCTCTCGACCCGCCATGGGTTCCCGGACCTGGTACGCAGCGTGGTCGAGGGGCTGGGACTTGCCACCCGTGACTGCTACGCGGCGATGGGTGCGATGCCGGGCGAACTGCGCATCACCGGCGGCGCGACACGTTCGGTCGGCCTGCGCCGCTCGCTTTCGGCTGCGGTGAACGCCCCGATCCGCCAGTCACGGCGCGAGGAGACCGGTGCGGCCGGTGTGGCGATGATGGCCGCAGTGGCCGTCGGTGTCTACTCAAGCATCGACGATTGCATTGCCGACTGGGTGACGCCGCTTCTCGGCGAACCGGAAGTTCCGGACGCCGCCGAGGCGGCGAGGTTCGATCGGCTGTTTTCCGCCTATACCGATGTCCGCAAGGCAATGGCGCCCGCCTGGGACAAGCTCGCCGCCGCCGCAACGACTCCGCCGGACAGCGAGTAATTCAGTTCTGATGCAGCAGGCATCCAGAGGAGCATGACATGACCGAACCCGAAATCCTGGATCTCTTCGTCATCGGCGGCGGCATCAACGGCGCGGGGATTGCGCGCGATGCTGCAGGCCGCGGGCTGAAGGTCGCGCTGTGCGAAAAGGATGATCTCGCGCAGGGAACATCGTCGCGCTCGGGCAAGCTCGTGCATGGCGGCCTGCGCTATCTCGAATATTATGAGTTTCGCCTCGTGCGCGAAGCCCTGATCGAACGCGAGGTGCTGCTCAATGCAGCGCCGCACATCATTTGGCCGATGCGCTTCGTCCTGCCCCACAGCCCTCAGGATCGCCCGGCATGGCTCGTCCGGCTCGGCCTCTTCCTCTACGATCACCTCGGCGGCCGCAAGAAACTGCCAGGGACGCGCACGCTCAACCTGCTGCGCGATCCGGAAGGCACGCCGATCCTTGATCAATACACGCGCGGCTTCGAATATTCCGACTGCTGGGTCGATGATGCGCGCCTGGTCGTCTTGAATGCGGTCGGCGCCGCGGAGAAAGGCGCAATCGTGCTCACCCGCTCGCCGGCCGTCTCCGCCCGGCGCGAAAATGGCAGCTGGACCATTACGACGAAGAACAATGCGACCGGAGCGACGCGGACCTTCCGCGCGAAGTGTCTTGTCAATTGTGGCGGCCCATGGGTGACGGACATCATCAACCGCGTCGCAGGCTCGAACTCCGCTCGCAACGTGCGCCTCGTCAAGGGCAGCCACATCATCGTCCCGAAGTTCTGGGCGGGCTCGAACGCCTATCTCGTCCAGAACCACGACAGGCGAGTCATCTTCATCAACCCCTACGAGGGCGACAAGGCGCTGATCGGGACCACCGACATCGCCTATGAAGGCCGGGCCGAGGACGTTGCCGCCGACGAAGCGGAAATCGAATACTTGCTCAAGGCCGTCAATCGCTACTTCAAGGAAAAGCTGCGCCGGCAGGACGTGCTGCACAGCTTCTCCGGCGTTCGCCCACTCTTCGACGACGGCAAGGGCAATCCGTCCGCCGTCACCCGCGACTATGTCTTCGATCTCGACGAGACGGGGGGCGCCCCCTTGCTCAACGTCTTCGGCGGCAAGATCACCACGTTCCGCGAACTTGGCGAACGCGGCATGCAGCGCCTGAAGCACATCTTCCCGAACATGGGTGGCGACTGGACGGAGAAAGCGCCCCTGCCCGGCGGTGAAATCCCCAATGCCGACTACGAGACCTTCGCCAACACCTTACGCGAAACCTATCCCTGGATGCCGCGCAGGCTCGTCCATCACTACGGCCGCCTCTATGGCGCCCGCACGAAGAACGTTGTCGCCGGTGCGGCGAACCTCGAAGGGCTTGGCCGGCATTTCGGCGGACAGCTTTACGAGGCCGAAGCCCGTTATCTCGCCGCAACGGAATGGGCAGAGACGGCGGAGGACATCATTTACCGCCGCACCAAGCACTACCTGCACCTGACCGAAGCCGAACGCGCAGCCTTTACCGAGTGGTTTGCGTCTTCCCGTCTTGCCGCCGCCTGAAGGATGCTTTGATGCCGCTGACCCTTTCGCTTAATACCAATCCGCTGGTAAACCGCTTCGCCGATCCTGACGATCTGATCGAGACGGTTGCCCGCGACCTGAAGATCCGCGACCTCCAGCTCACGCATGAATTCATCAATCCAAGCTGGCAGGCACCCGTCATCCGTCGTCTGACCCGCACCATGAACGCCGCGCTGAAGCGCACCGGCGTCCGCGTCACGTCCGGCATGACGGGCCCCTATGGGCGCCTCAATCATTTCGGGCATCCGGATGCCGATGTCCGGCGCTATTACATCGACTGGTTCAAGACCTTTGCCGACATCACCGCCGATCTCGGCGGCCATTCCGTCGGCACGCAGTTCGCGATCTTCACCTACAAGGACTTCGACGATCCGGCGAGGCGCGAAGAGCTGATCAAGATCGCGACCGACTGCTGGGCGGAAGTGGCCGAACATGCCCGTGCCGCCGGCCTCTCCTACATCTTCTGGGAGCCGATGAGCATCGGCCGCGAGTTCGGCGAGACGATTGCCGCCTGCCTGTCGCTGCAGGAACGGCTGACCGCAGCGAAGATGGCCGTGCCGATGTGGATGATGGCCGACATCGACCACGGCGATGTAACTTCGGCCAATCCTGATGACTTCGACCCCTATGCCTGGGCTCGCGCCGTGCCCAAGGTATCGCCGATCATTCACATTAAGCAGAGTTTGATGGACAAGGGTGGCCACCGGCCGTTTACGGCCGAATTCAATGCGAAGGGCCGCATCCAACCCGAGCCGCTGCTTCGAGCCTTTGCCGAAGGTGGCGCGCGAGACAATGAAATCTGTCTTGAGCTTTCCTTCAAGGAGAGAGAGCCCAACGATCGCCAAGTCGTACCCCAGATCGCGGAAAGCGTCGCCTTTTGGGCGCCTTACATCGACACCGGGGTAAACGATTTGAACATCTGAGGAGAACTATAAGCGCGGCAGCATGATCGGCGTTCCGCCTCGCCCATCATCGACATTGACAGGATCGGGCGGCGGCGCAAAGTCGCAGGAACGTCACCGGCAAACAGAAGCAGGACCGATGCGCGACAGACCAAGAAGGAACGGGTGATGACGGATGCCGATGACACGCTTGCGGTACGCGCTGCCTGGCTTCATTACGCGGGCGGCCTGACCCAGTCGGAGGTCGCCAAGCGCTTGGGGTTGCCCTCGGTGAAAGCGCACCGCTTGATCGCAAGAGCGGTCGCCGAAGGCGTCGTGAAAGTGACGATCGATGGCGACATCGTTGAATGCGTCGAACTGGAAACGAAACTCGCTGCGCGCTTTGGCTTGCAATATTGCGAGGTGGCGCCCGACTTGGGTGAGGAGGGCCTCCCCCTGCGCGCGCTCGGACACGCCGGCGCGGGATTCCTGAAGCGGGAAATCGAAAGGGGCGACAACAAGGTGATCGGCCTTGGCCATGGACGCACGCTGTCTGCGGCCGTCCAGTACATGCCGCGCGTCAATGCCAAAGGTCTGCGTTTCGTTTCCCTATTGGGCGGGCTGACGAGAAATTTCGGCGCAAATCCCTACGACGTGATGCATCGCATCGCCGAGAAGACCGGGACGCAGGCTTACGTGATGCCGGTGCCTTTCTTCGCCAACACTGGAGAAGACCGGGAGGTGCTGCGAGCGCAACGCGGCGTCAAGGAGGTCTTGGACCTGGCCAACCACGCCGATCTCAAATTCGTCGGCCTTGGCACTGTAGACGCCGAAGCACAACTCGTCCTCTCAGGCATGGTCGAGCCGCGCGAGATCGAAGACATTGCTGCCGTGGGCGGGGTTGGCGAAATCCTCGGACATTTCTTCGACGCCAGTGGCCATATTCTCGAGACCGCGCTGACGATGCGGACGCTCTCCGCATCGTTTCCGACGACGAAGACCGAAAGACTGGTCGCATTGGCCGGCGGCGTGGCGAAGGTTCCGGCCATTCGCGCGATCTTGAACAGCCGCCGCCTGTTTGGATTGATCACGGATGAGCGTACGGCTCAGGCGCTCCTGAAAGCTAGCGAAGATGTTGTGCCGATCGCCCGCCGCGAGCCGAAACGCAACACAACTTGAAAACAATTTAACATTCTTTGTGTTGTCCTGTGCGTATTTTCTGTTATTTTAGGACAAACGGGTTGAGAATGCGATGAAGCGAGAAGAACGGCAGCAATCAATCATAAATCTCCTCGTCGAGAACAAGACCGTCGATCTCGAGGATCTTGCGGATCGCTTCACCGTTTCCAAAATGACCATTCACCGCGATCTCGACGACCTGGAACAGGCGGGTGTCCTGCGGAAGGTTCGAGGCGGCGCGACGATCGATGCCGGCACGCAGTTCGAAAGCGATTTCCGCATTCGCGAGCGGCAGGGACATGAAGCAAAGCTGAGCATGGCGCAGCGTGCGCTTGAGCTTGTCGAGCCCGGCATGACGGTGATGGTCAATGACGGATCGATGGCCGCCGTTCTGGGTGAAATGCTGCTGCAGAAGCGGCCCTTGACGCTGATCACTAACAACGCGGCGATCATGGAGAAACTCAAGGGTGAAAGCGGCATTACCCTCATAGCGCTCGGCGGCATCTATTCGGCAAAGTTCAACGCCTTTCTCGGCGTTGTGACCGAGGAGGCGCTTTTCCGCCTCAGAGCCGACATCGCCTTTATTTCGACCCCGGCGGTTTCGGGCAGGCTCGCCTACCACATGGATGACAACGTCGTGCGCGCCAAGCGGGCGATGATTTCCTCGGCAACCAAGACCTGCCTGCTCGTCAATCACGAACGCATCGGTCACACCGCCCTCCACGTTATGGCGGATCTGGCGGATTTCGATGCCGTCATCACCGACAGCGCGCCCGACGCCGCCGTCCTTGAGGAATTCGAACAGGCGGGCATCAGGCTCACCATCGCATCAACGCAGGATCCGACATGACCGAAAAGCCGCGCTTCTGGATTGGCACCAGCTGGAAGATGAACAAGACGCTCGCGGAAGCGCAGCACTTTGCGCGTGGCCTCGAGACCGCCGATGCGGCGCGCGATCCGCGCATCCAGCGCTTCGTTATTCCGCCTTTCACCGCTGTGCGGGAAGTCAAGTCAATGCTCGCCAAGACCTCCGTGAAGGTCGGCGCGCAGAACATGCACTGGGCAGACCAGGGCGCCTGGACGGGCGAGATTTCGCCGCTGATGCTGAAGGATTGCAATCTCGATATCGTCGAGCTCGGCCATTCGGAGCGTCGCGAACATTTCGGCGAGACCGATGAAACGGTAGGCCTCAAGACGGAAGCCGCCGTCCGCCACGGACTTATCCCGCTGATCTGCATCGGCGAGACGCTCTCCGATCGCGAGAGCGGAAAGGCAGCGGACATCCTCGCAACACAGGTGCGCGGTGCGCTTTCCAAACTGTCTGGCGACCAGCGGTCTGCTGAAATCCTGCTCGCCTACGAGCCGGTCTGGGCAATCGGCGAAAACGGCATTCCGGCAACCGCCGACTATGCCGACGCGCGCCAGGCCGAAATCATCGCCGTTGCCGAAGAGGTGCTCGGCCGCAAGATCCCCTGCCTCTACGGCGGGTCGGTCAATCCGCAGAACTGCGAAGAACTGATTTCGAGCCCGCATATCGACGGGCTTTTCATCGGCCGTTCCGCCTGGAATGTCGAAGGTTACCTCGACATCCTGAGCAAATGTGCCGCCAAACTCTAAGGAGAAAAACATGAAACTTGCCATCGCAGGAGACAGCGCCGGTGAAGGCCTGGCCAAGGTTCTCGCCGATCACCTAAAGGACCGCTACGAGGTGCACGAAGTCTCGCGCACGAACACCGGTCCCGATCCCTTCTATGCCAATCTCTCCGACCGCGTCGCCTCGGGCGTCATCGACGGCACTTACGACAAGGCGATCCTCGTCTGCGGCACCGGCATCGGTGTCTGCATCTCGGCCAACAAGGTTCCGGGCATCCGCGCCGCGCTGACGCACGACACCTATTCGGCCGAACGTGCTGCACTCTCCAACAACGCGCAGATCATCACGATGGGCGCCCGCGTCATCGGACCGGAGCTCGCCAAGTCGATCGCCGATGCCTTTCTCGCCCAGACTTTCGACGAAAACGGCCGCTCGGCCGGTAACGTCAAGGCGATGGACGAACTCGACTCGAAGTACAACGCGCGCTGAGCTTGAGACGAAGGCCAAACGGCATAATCTCATCTCGTGAGAGGGCGCCTGCGGGAAGGCTGTGACGTCATTTTGAGCAAGGTCCATGGCCGGTCAAATTGACGTTCACGCTCTGCCCGCGCGTGTGTCGTTCACGGTCACGGATTGATATTGCTCGTGGAGGCGGGCATGTAGTCCTGTCAGCACACAATGGGGAGGATGGCGTGAAGACGAAGAAGCTCATCAACGCGGGCGCCGATGCCGTCGACGAGATGCTGGAAGGCATTCTGGCGGCACATCCGGACCATCTCTATGCCGTCGACGGAGTGCCGCGGGCAATCGCGGCGCGGCATGGACCACGCCAAGGCAAGGTCGGTCTGGTCATCGGTGGCGGCTCGGGCCACGAGCCGACCTTCCTGGGTTTCGTCGGGAAGGGTCTCGCCGACGCCGCTGCAGTCGGCAATGTCTTCGCCTCCCCGCCTCCCGATCCGATCATGGCCTGCGCAAAGGCGGCTAGCGGCGGCGCCGGCGTTCTCTTCATGTACGGGAATTATGCCGGCGACGTGATGAATTTCGACATGGCGGCAGAAATGCTCGCCATGGACGATATCGAGGTTCGCACTGTGCTCACGACCGACGACGTGGCGTCCGCCCCCGCCGATCAGCGGGAAAAGCGCCGCGGCGTTGCTGGAAACGTCTTCATCTTCAAGGCGGCCGGCGCCGCCTGCGATCTCATGTATTCCTTCGATGAGGTCGAGCGCGTTGCGCGCTGGGCGAACGCGCGCACCTACACTATGGGCGTCGCCCTCTCCCCATGCTCGTTGCCGCAGACCCTCAAGCCAAACTTCCAGATCGGCGAGGACGAGATGGAAATCGGCATGGGCATCCATGGAGAGCCCGGCGTCATGCGCGGTTCATTGCGAACTGCCAACGAAGTCACCGACGAATTGCTGGACAGGATTCTCGGTGAAATGAAGGCCGCGAAGGGCGATCGGGTCGCCGTACTCGTCAACTCGCTTGGCTCCACACCACTGATGGAACTCTACATTATGATGCGCCGCGTCAAGACGCGGCTGGATGACGCCGGCATCGTGGTGCATTCATCGCTCGTCGGCAACTATTGCACCTCCCTTGAAATGGCGGGTGCGTCGATCACGTTGATGCATCTTGATGATGAACTGCAGCGCCTGATCGACCATCCATGCGACTGCGCCATATTCCGGGCGGGCAAATAATCATGACCGAGATCAACGTCGAAACGCTACAGCGGATGTTTACGGCCATCGCGGACGCCATGGCGAAGGAGAAAGACCGGCTCTGCGAACTCGATGGCGTTATCGGAGACGCCGATCATGGTATCGCAATGGAACTCGGCTTTTCGGCAGCCTCCAAGGCCGTTGCCGCTTTGGAGGCGGGCACGAGCGAACCGTCGATCGTCTTCAATACCGCAGCAAAGGCCTTTCTCAACGCTGTCGGCGCGTCCTCGGGGCCGCTCTACGCCACCGCCTTCATGCGGGCCGGCGCTGCAGTGAAGGGAAAAGGCGTTCTCTCCGATGATGATGTCGTCGAAGCTTTCATCGCCATGGCGAAGGGGATCCAGGATCGCGGCAAGGCCGAGCTTGGCGAAAAAACGATGATCGATGCCTGGATGCCGGCTGCTCAAGCCTGCCAGGCGGCGCGAGTGGCTGGCGCGGGATGGTCTGAAAGCCTTGGCGCTGCCTTGCAAGCCGCAGCGAAAGGCGCAGAGGACACCAAGGCGATGGTCGCCACTAAGGGCCGGTCATCGCGGCTTGGCGACCGATCGATCGGCCACATGGATCCGGGCGCGGCCTCCGCTGTCGTGCTCATTGGCGCGATGGCCGAGTATTTCGAGGGCTAGCGGCACTGGATGGTCGTCCGCTTGGCGAGACCCGTGAAATTGGCACGAACACGTCATTTCTAAACGACAGGACAGTCGAATTAGATTATTGTGCACCGCAGCAACCAAAGGCGATCTGCCGCGTTGTATCCGTCATCGCCATCCGGCGACAGGGCCAGGAGGCGACATGCGTTCCCTTTCCGATACACTCGAGCGGCTTGCAAGATTTCATACAGCTAAGAGCAACCACACCCTCGCACCACCATCGAAGCTGTCTCGACTCCAGCGCTTCGGTGCAAACCCCGGGGCGTTGAAAGCTTGGTACCATGTCCCGGAAGGCCTGAGCGAACCGCCGGCATTGGTCGTGGTCCTGCATGGGTGTACTCAGAATGCCGCCGGATATGATCACGCATCCGGCTGGTCGAAGCTCGCCGAGGACTTCGGCTTTGCGGTCCTCTATCCCGAACAGGTGCACGCCAACAATCCCAACCTGTGCTTCAACTGGTTCAACCTGACAGACGTCCGTCGGGGCCAAGGCGAGGTCTTTTCGATCCGTCAGATGGTGGAGACGATGATTGCCGAACACGGCATCGACCGTCGCCGGATCTACGTCACAGGGCTCTCGGCGGGTGGTGCGATGGCGAATGCCGCGCTCTGTGCCTATCCCGAGGTCTTCGCCGGCGGGGCTGTCATGGCCGGTCTTCCCTACGCCTCCGCTACCTCCGTACCCGAGGCCTTCGACCGCATGCGCGGACACGGCATTCCCAATGCGGACGAGTTGCGGAAACGGCTGTCCGGCGCCTCACCGCATCGTGGGCCCTGGCCGGCGATATCGGTCTGGCATGGTACGCGCGACAGGACCGTCGTGGAGGCAAACGCCCATGCCATCATCGCTCAATGGAGTGGCGTCCACGGCGTTCCACCCTCTCCAAGATCGGTCGAAACAGTCGACGGGTACCAAAGGCTTTTCTGGCAAGATAAGTCCGGCAGGGACGCGATCGAGCTCTATGTCGTCGAGGGCATGGACCACGGGACACCGCTCGACGTCGCGTCGGGCTACGGAAACGCGGCGCCATACATGCTGGACGTAGGAATTTCCTCTACCCTCCATATCGCGCGCTCGTGGGGCCTGACCCCATCGTTTGAACGTCGGCGGGAAAGGCCTCATTATGCCAAACCCGCCAGTCCAGAGCTTGCAGCCAGCCAACCACAGCCAGATCGGGCGGGCAACATTCAAGCGGTGATCGAAAGAGCCCTGCGCTCAGCGGGGCTGATGCGCTGACGCGGTTGGTTTTTTGCGCGCCCGTTTCTAGTAGCGGCGGACCGTTCGAAATCACGGCACGTCGTTGATCTGGCGTCACCTTGCCAGAAGATCGCGAAATCGCGTTCCGGTTTTGATCCAGCAATTTTCGTGTTAAAATGTTGGCATTTGGGAATTGACTTGAGCTGGGAGGAGAAAACCATGGCTATTCAAGTCCCCAGGGATTTCCGCCGCGTGATCGTTGCCGCGTCGGTCGGAAACATCATCGAATGGTACGACTTCTATATCTTCGGGAGCTTGGCGGCCGTTCTGTCGGTCAAGTTCTTTGAGCAATCCCACCCCGTCGCAGCTTTGTTGAGCACGATTGCGCTGTTCACCGCAGGTTTCCTGATCCGTCCGCTGGGGGCATTCCTCTTCGGCTGGATGGGCGACCGGGTCGGCCGCAAATACACCTTCCTCATCACGCTCAGCGGAATGGGATTGGGCACCGGCGCGATCGGCCTGATACCGACCTATCAGTCGATCGGTCTGGCCGCTGCCTTCATCCTCTTCGGCCTACGGATGATTCAGGGCCTGTGCCTGGGCGGCGAGTACGGCGGCGCCATTACCTACGTCGCCGAACACGTCCCGGACGAGCGCCGCGGCTACTATACCGGCTGGCTTCAGACCTCTCCCACCCTCGGGATCGTGGTATCGCTGGCTGTGATCATCGCGACACGCACCTATTTCGGCAATGAAGTTTTCGACCGGTGGGCGTGGCGCGTACCGTTCCTGGTGTCTTTCCTGCTGGTAGCCATCGCAATCTACATCCGGCTCCAGCTCCAGGAGACACCGATCTTCCAGGACATCAAGGCGCGGGGCCAGATGACCCGAAATCCCTGGAAGGAGGCGTTCCTCAGCTCCAACATGAAATACGTCGGCATCGCCACCATCGTGCTGATCGGGCAAGGCGTGGTCTGGTACAGCGGCCAGTTCTGGGCGTTGTACTTCCTGCAGCAGGTCTCCAAGGTGGACGCGCTGACCTCGTCCTACATCGTCGGAGCCGCGCTGCTTCTCGCAACGCCGAGCTTGATCTTCTTTGGCTGGCTATCCGATCATATCGGCCGCAAACCTGTGATCCTGGGAGGCATGCTGCTTGCCGCGCTCACGTACTATCCGCTGTATTTGTGGCTGGGCACAGTCACGCAGCCCGGCGCCATCAACTATCCGGTCGCGATCTTCATCATCTTCATCCTCGTTTGCTATGTCGGGATGGTCTATGGGCCGGTCGGGGCGTTCCTGGCGGAATACTTCCCCGGCAGGATCCGGTACACGTCGGTATCCGTGCCATATCACATCGGCAACGGCTGGGGCGGTGGGTTGGTGCCGTTCGTCACTTCGGCGGCCTTCGCGGCGACCGGCAGCATCGGCTCCGCGCTGATCTACCCGATCGCGGTCCCTGCCGTCTGTTTCATACTCGCCCTGTTCCTGATGCCGGAGACCCGTCAAATAAGCATCTGGGAACCGCTTGAGCCTAGAGCCCATCCATAGCAAGCTCGCCAGCGTGCGGGGCGGCTATGCCCCACACGCTTTCTCTCCGACTGCGACACTGCCCTGCTTCGGCAGGGCTTTTCTGACCGTAGGCTGGCCGAGGGCGCGCGCCCGCGGAACTTAGATCGAGGTTGCCTCTTATGCGGGAGGAGCGGGCTATGAAGCCACTTGCCTCGTTTCGCTTAAGGGGCTGGCATGGACGAAATTCGTCGAATTAAGATTGCCCATAGTCGCGCCGGTGTTCTGGAGCGCCGGTGACAGCTCCAGGGGCAGATGCTCTCCAGAGAGTAGGAGAACAAGGAACAGACAGGATGCACAAGTTTCTCAAGGCTGTAGGTGGGATTCTGTTGATCGGCCCTGTGGTTGTCACACTGCTGCTGGCGCTCCCGCAGGTAAACAGCCAAGGCTTTTCGCTTTACTTCCTCGCCATGGCCCTCCCCGTCCTGGTATCGGGCGCGATTGTGATCGGCTTCGCGAATATCATCGAGAATCTCGAAGCGATCAGGGTCGCGAGCGAGCAGCAAGCCAAAACGTTGCAGGCTCTCATCGAACGCCGCATCGCTCACAACCGGGTGTGACGTCAGGCGATCGGTGAAGTTAGTGGCTGATTTGGTCAAGCCGAGCCACCCGTGGGCATCGATCAGCCGCGACGCTCAACGTTTCGATGCCGCCGATAAAACTTCGGCAACGCCGACTTGGGCTTCGCTCAAGGCGGCGGGAAACATTGGAATACCGGCGCCGCCAACCCTTGCGACCAACGCGTCGATCACACCTTCGTCCTGATAGGTTTCCTGGATTCGCACGTACTCTATCGACAGATGAGGATCGAGCGCCATGGCCTGAGCGACAAGCTTCCGGGCTTCGTCAACTCTGCCGACGGCCATCTGAGCCGCGATCTGGTAAATGAATGTCCGCCTGGTTTGGAAGCGCAGTGCACGCGCGACGCAGAACATTTCCTCGTACCGTTCAAGAACATAGAGGGCCGCAACCCGCTCCTCGGTGATCCAGACCGGCAGGAAGGGATCCAAAGCCTCCGCCCGGTCGAGCAATTCAAGCGCTTTGCCGGGTTCACCCGAGAAGACGAAGAGTGCGGCGCTCCTGCCGATAATGTAAGCATCATTGGGCGCAAGCTCGCAGGCCTTGTGGTGATGGTAGTGCGATGTCGTGAAGTCGCCCACTTTCATCTTGATCGACCCCATGATCCTGTGAGCTTCGGGATCGGTCGGATCGAGTTCCAGCGCATGTGCCACCTGCTTCTCGCCCATGAGCATGTCGAAGTCCGGCAGATTGCTCCATGAACAGATATGCATGGCGAAGGACCGGCCGAAGCCCGGATCTGCCTGCATGGATTTCTCGAACCAGCTCATCGCCTTGCGAATGTGATCGTCGGAAACGCCGACAAGCCGGTGGTGATCCAGCCCCCTGAGATAATACTCGTAGGCGCTCATGTTTTCCGGCCGCTTGAGCCTCGCCGCCACGAGTTCCGACTGCTCCACGCGCCCGGACACCGTCGCCGCCACCCGCGCAATCACATCGTCCATCACATCCAGAATTTCCTGAAACGGGCGGGTAATCGACTCGCTCCAGATCACGTGGCCTTCGCTCGTCTCCGTCAGCGAAATGTTCACGCGGATATTCGTCAGGGACTTCCGGATGGAGCCGCCGACAACGTAGCGGACGCCAAGAAGCTTGCCGATTTCCAGGGGATCGGTCGTGGTCAGGGCCGTGGAAGCGGATCGCGAGCTGACGAAGAGGCCCTTGAGACGGCTCAACTCGAGCGTCAGATCATCGGTAATGCCTTCCGCCAGATAGAGCTGGTCCTGATCCGCCCCCGGCGCCACCGTGAACCGGGCAACGGCGATCGAATTTGCGCGTACCGGCATTTCAGGCTTCGGATCCAGCCGGGTCGGAGCGACCTGAAATACGTGGCGATCCATCACGGCGTCGACTCGATAGATCCGCATGGGCTCCGAGATACCTTTGAGCGTCCTGTCACCTGCGTGCACGAACTTGCAAGGCGACACGCGATGGACCTGATCATAGAGCGCTCCGGACACGTCTATCGCGCCGGGATTGGCGGAGGCCTGGATCCTCGCTGCAATATTGACACCGTCGCCCCGAAGATCGCTCCCGACAACCACCACATCGGCGATGTGCAGTCCGAAGCGCATGTCGACGGGTGCGGCTCCCGGAACGGCAGACACGCTGTAGCGTGCCTCGATAGCCGACCTGATTGCGTTCACGGGGCTGCCAAATTCAGCCAGAATGGCGTCGCCCGCCGTTCCGAACACCCGGCCGTCGTGGCGCACGACGACATCCTCGACGACTCTGAGGCAGTCGTGAATTCGTGCGACGGTCGCCTCTTCGTCGCGCTCCATCGCCGCCGTCGAACCCACGACATCGGCTACGAGGATGGTCGCCAGCTTACGATTCATAACTGTGTCTCGGATCGTCAGGTCGCCGTCAGGTCGGAGTGTATCACATCAGGTCTGAAGCGGCATGGATATATGGCGCGCGCTACCGCTGATTGGCCACCCGAATTCGTCCCAAACAGATTGCCGTCGTTCGTTTCACGCCTATCCTTTATCCATCAAGAGGAGGACCACGCCATGCCATTCATCCAGACCCCCGATGCATCCGTCAACGAGAAGACCGCGTCGATGTACGCGTCCGCCGAAGCGAATTACGGTTACGTTCCCAACATGTACCGCGCCTTCGGGCACAGGCCCGAGGTGATGGAGCATTGGGGCGCGCTGCTTTCGAGCATCCGCGGACATATGACCCCCAGGCGCTATGAGTTGGTGACGCTGGCGGCAGCGAAGGAACTGAAATCCTCTTATTGCATGCTGGCGCACGGCTCCGTGCTGCTGCGCGAAGGGTTCACCAATGATGGGCTGGCGGCGGTTGCAAACGAGACAGAGAAGGCACCGATCGACGCGGCCGAACGCGCCGTCATGGCCTTCGCCGCCAAGGTCGTGCGCGATGCCACCTCCGTGACGCAGGACGACGTCAACGGACTGAAGAAACACCACCTCACCGATGAGGAGATCTTCGATATCACGGCGGCGGCGGCGGCCCGCTGTTTCTTCTCGAAGATGCTGGATGCATTGGGAACCGCACCCGACCACGTCTATGCCGAACGGCTCGACCCCAACCTCCGCCGAGCGCTCACCGTCGGCCGCCCGGTCAGCGGGCTTGCCTGAGCCACGCTGTGATCGCGCAGGTCTTCACCACCCGCCGGGCCGTTGATCCTACTCCGCTTTCAACGTCTCGATCAGCGCACGGAAGCCGGCCGACATATGGCGGCGGCTGGGGTAATAGAGGTAAAGCGGCTCCTCCGGCTGGCACCAGTCGTCGAGCACCTGGATCAGATCGCCGGCTGCCACCATCTTCTCCACGCGGTTTTCCCAGACATAGGCGAGCGCTACTCCGCCAAGCGCTGCCTGCGTCATCAGTTCGTGGTCGTCGAGCGAGAGCGGCCCGGTCGGGTGGAATGTGATCCCCTGCCCGTCCTTCTCGAAATCCCATGGGTAGCGTGCGCCGGAGGGAAACATGTTCTGGATGCAGAGATGGCGCTTTAGATCGTGGGGCGTGACCGGCTTCGGATGCCGCTCGAAATAGGTGGGCGAGCCGACGACGACAAGGCGCAACTGCGGCTTGATGCGCAATGCGATCATGCCCTCGGTCACGCGCTCGCCGAACCTTATGCCGCCGTCGAAACCTTCCTCGACGATATCGACCAGGCGGTCGGTAGCGCTGATTTCGAGCTGCAGGTTCGGGTTCTTTTCGAGCAACGGCCCGATCACCCGCCCGATCACGAAAGGCGCGATCGAATTCGGCACGTTGATCCGAACCTTGCCGAAGGGTGTGTCGCGAAACCGGTTCAATGCATCGAGGGCCGTGGTGATCTCGCCGAAGGCCGGATCGAGATGCGATTTCAGAAGTTCGCCCGCCTCGGTCAGCGAGACGCTGCGCGTCGTCCGGTTCAAGAGCCGGATGCCTATTCGGTCTTCAAGGTTGAGGACCGCATGGCTGACGGCGGAAGCCGTCACGCCGCGTTCCTCGCCCGCCTTCCGGAAACTCCTGTGCCGGGCGACGGCGGCGAAGGCGGCAAGCTCGGAAAGATCGGTGGCGCGCATTACTGAATCTTGCTCATTATAGTTTCGATAATAACAAATCTTATACAGCAGCGAGTTTTCGGTCAAATTCTCTTCGCCAGCAGGGAGATGCGGACGTCAACAACCTCAGAGAGTTGAAAGGAACGTGTCATGAAAGTCTGGTTCATTACTGGTGCATCCCGCGGCTTCGGCGCGCTGATGACCAAGGAAGCCCTTGCAGCCGGCGACGCCGTCGTCGCAACCGCTCGCAACCCCAAGACTGTGACCGAACAGTTCGGCGACCATCCGAATCTTCTCGCCGTCGCGCTTGACGTCACCAACGAGGGACAAGCGAAGGAGGCCGCCGCCAAGGCCGTCGAACGCTTCGGGCGCATCGACGCCCTCGCCAACAACGCCGGTTACGGTCTCCTCGGCGCCGTTGAGGAAGCCACTGCCGAGGAGATCGAGAAGCTCTACGCCACCAATGTCTTCGGCCTTCTGAAGATCACCCGCGCGGTCCTGCCCTATATGCGCCGCCAGCGTTCGGGGCATATCCTCAACTTCTCTTCGATCGGAGGCTATTTCGGCTACCCCGGCTGGGGCGTCTATGGATCGACCAAGTTCGCGGTCGAGGGCCTCTCGGAATCGCTGGCCGCCGAACTCGAGCCATTCGGGATCAAGGTGACGATCGTCGAGCCAGGCTTCTTCCGCACCGACTTCCTGGCCGACAACTCGCTGTCGGTCAGCCCCGCCTCGATCCCGGATTACGTCGGAACGCCGGCCGGCAACATGCGCGATTTCGCCAGCGATGCGAACCATGCCCAGCCCGGCGACCCGGCAAAGCTCGCAGCCGGCATCATCACTCTTGCGAACGCGCCGAACCCGCCGCTTCGCATGCCCTTCGGCAGCGATACGGTCGCGGTGATCGAGGAACAGAATGCCAGCGTTGCCAAGGAACTTGCCGAATGGCGCGAACTCGCCGTCTCGACGGACTTCGCGAAAGAAGCCACTGCCTGAGCAGCGGCTCCCATGATATCGCTCCGCCTGCGGAAAAGCCCCAGGCGGAGCGCAATGCCGTTTTGATTGCCGCAGCCTTACTGCAGCGTGCGCGTGGCCATTTCCTGCGCGCCGACGCCCGGTATTCCTGTGGTCGCGACCACGCTGTCGAGACCTGTTGCGACCACGGACACGCGGAACATGCCGTCGAGATTCCGGTCGAAGATGGCACCGACCACGATATCGGCATCATCCTGTACCTCGTCGCGGATGCGGCTCGCGGCCTCGTCCACTTCGAAGAGCGTCATGTCCGAACCGCCGGAGATCGAGATCAGCACGCCCCTGGCGCCCTTCATCGAGATGTCGTCGAGCAAGGGATTGGCGATCGCGGCTTCCGCGGCCTTGAGGGCGCGCTCGTCGCCGGCGGCCTCGCCCGTTCCCATCATCGCCCGGCCCATGCCGCGCATTACCGACTTGACGTCGGCGAAGTCGAGATTGATCAGGCCTTCCTTGACGATCAGGTCGGTGATGCAACCGACACCGGCAAAAAGCACGCGGTCTGCCGTCATGAAGGCGTCGGCAAAGGTGGTCTTTGCATCGGCGATGCGGAAAAGATTCTGGTTCGGAATGACGATGACGGTATCGGCTGCCTGCCGCAACGCTTCGATGCCGACCTCGGCCGTCCTCATGCGCCGGTTGCCCTCGAAGGTGAACGGCTTGGTCACGACGCCCACCGTCAGGATGCCGGCGGAGCGCGCGGCATGCGCGATCACGGGTGCTGCGCCCGTCCCCGTGCCGCCGCCCATGCCGGCGGTGACGAAGCACATATGCGAACCTGCCAGGTGATCCATGATCTCGTCGATCGATTCTTCGGCCGCCGCACGTCCGACTTCCGGCAGCGACCCGGCACCCAGTCCCTCGGTCACATGCGTGCCGAGCTGGATGCGGCGCGACGCCTTGGATGTCGCCAGCACCTGGGCATCCGTGTTGGCGGCGATGAAATCCACGCCTTCCAGACTCTCGTTGATCATGTTGTTGATCGCATTTCCGCCGCCGCCGCCTACGCCGATCACAGTGATCCGCGGCCGCAATCCCGAAATCCCGCTCTTGGCGTCCGTCATCATCTTCTCCTTTGATGGCATCTTTGTCCCCGCCCCTCGTGCGGCAAACCGAATCGGAGCATCAGGCTAAGCGCGCAACAAGGCAGAGGCGGGGCGAAAGAACAAGATGACGCTTTATGAAATTCCCTCCGGAACTCTTTTCCCGCTTCGAAGGTTGTTTTATTCTTGTGCCATCAAAAGAGGAGAACTGCCGAAATGGCTTTGTCAGCCACACGCCAGCATATTGCCTCGCCACGCGAGCATATCCTCACGGCCCAGGAAGCCCTGGAGCCGCTGTTTCTGGCTCTTGAGCAGGAGGTCGAGGTGCAGATGATCGCCGCAGCGGTCCGCGCCGGATGGACTCCCGAAGACGCCGTCGCCGCAATCGATGAACTGCGCCGCAACGAGCTTTTGACCGGCGGCGCCACGTCTCATTGATCTCCGAACCAAATCGGGCCGGTAACCGAAAATTCACTCGCCATCCCGGCCGGAGGGCTTAAGTCTACCGCGAAAGCAATTATCGTGGAGCCTACCTGCATGACCTTCAAGACCATCTGCATCTATGGTGCCGGCGCGCTCGGCGGCGCCATAGCGGTGAAGCTCGCGGCTGGCCTCGGCGCGGACGCAACGGTTTCCGTGGTGGCGCGCGGCGCCCATCTCGATGCGATCAAGGAAAAAGGCCTCAACCTTTTCGAGGCCGGATCCGAGACGCCGGTCAATGCGCGCATCGTCGCGACGGAAGACCCATCCTCGCTTCCGCCGCAGGACTTGATCGTCACCGGTCTCAAGGGGCATCAGCTCGGCCCGGCCGCCGAAGGTATCGCCAAACTGCTGAAGCAAGGCACGCGAGTCGTGATGATCCTCAACGGCATTCCCTGGTGGTACTTCCATGGCGATACACAAAGCCCGCATGCCGGACTGCAGTTCGAGGAGCTCGATCCCGGCGGCCACCTCTGGCGGCTGATCGGTCCGGACCGCGTCATCGGCTGCGTCGCCTATCAGGGCGCGGAAGTGATCAATCCCGGCGAAATCAAGCTGTCGAACAATGGCCGCTTCGTTCTCGGTGAACCGTCCGGAGAAGCCACCGCCGATCTGGAATCGATCGCTGCGCTCTTTTCCCGGGCGGGCCTCAGCGTCACGACCACCCCGCGCATCCGCGACGAAATCTGGAACAAGCTCACCGGCAATGCCGCCTTCAATCCGATCAGCGCGCTGACACGGGCGTTGATGCGCGACATTATGGCCGATCCGGCGCTCTCCAATACCGTCGGCAAGGTGATGAACGAAGTGCGCGCCGTCGGCACCGCGCTCGGCGCCCGTTTCGGTAGCACCGTCGAACAGCGGCTCGAACAATCTCGGGACATCGGCCCGGTGCGCACCTCGATGCTTCAGGATCTGCTGGCCGGAAAGTCTCTCGAAATCGTGCCGCTCACCGGCATGGTCGTTGTGCTGGGGCGGCTCGGCTCGGTGCCGACACCGGTCTCCGAGACGGTTTTCGCGCTAGTCTCCCAGCTGGATCGCGAGAACCGTCGACCTCACGCGTCTTTATGATATTCCTATATTCTCAGCCTTGAGCGCGAATGGATTTCCTATCCGCAGCGGCAGTAGCCTTTGCCATCCATGCAGAGGTAATGCCATGCGACGTATCATGTTTCCGCCTCACCCCTTTATGCCGACGCGCCGCAAGACTGCGGTGCGCCAAATGCGCGAACGGCGCACGGCGCAGATCCTGATGGTCTTCGGAATCGTGCTCGCCTGCGTCGAGCTCTACATCGTCTTCGGCAATATCTGGCATCTTTCGTGACACACCCGAATGCGCTTCGAGTTCGCGGCGCGATCGCCGCGATGATCACCCCCTTCCGTAACGGTGCCGTCGACCGGGAACTGCTGCGCGCACTTGTCGAATGGCAGATTGCCAACGGCATTGCCGGCATCGCGGTCTGCACCGTTACCGGTGAAGGCCCGGCCCTTGCACCGGACGAACGCAACATCGTCGTTTCGACGGCCGTTCAGGCCGCCGCGGGCCGCATACCGGTGATCGCGGCCACCGGCACGAACTGTACCGCGGCCACGATCGAGTTCACGCAGAGAGCCGCTGATCTCGGCGCATCGGCTGCCCTGGTGACGGTGCCCTACTATTCGAAGCCGGGGCCGAAGGGCATCGTGCATCACTTCGAACAGCTCGGCCGCGCGTCGCCGCTGCCGTTGATCGTCGAAACCGACCCGACGCGCACGGCGAGCGATCTTTCGGAGGTTGTGCTGGAGAAGTTGGCGGATATTCCCCCGATCCACGGCATTTGCGACGCAGCAGGCGATGTCCGCCGCTTGGCGGCAATCCCGACTGCCCATCTTGCACGTTTCCGCTGGTTCACCGGCAACGACCTGACGGCATCCGCCTTCGCCGCTCAGGGCGGCGACGGGCTGATCTCACCGGGAGCGAATATCCTTCCGCGCCTGTTCTCCTCCATGCAGCAGTCCGCGCAGGGCGGAAACCTCGCGGGAGCGCTCGCGATCCTCGATCGCCTGATGCCGCTCCTCAAGGTGGTGGGAGCCGACCGGGATCCCGTTTGCATAAAGCTGGCGCTCCGTCTCCTGCGCGGTGTCGATGACGAGATGCGGCTGCCGCTCGTACGAGCAGATCGCGAAACGGAGGCTGCCATCACGGCCGCTCTCGAGCCCTTTCTCGGGCGGCAAGCGGCCACCGCTATCCCTATGAGATTTTGATATTTCTGCCGATAGTGCCGCATGGAACGCTTACCGGGCAGACCTTAACTTCAGCACCGTGACTTCGCCGGCAGGAATCGCCGGCACGTTGAAAACCTCGAAAGGAAAAATCGATGTCACGTCTTTCTTCCGGCGCGTCCGCCGATCCACTCCAACGCAACACCGCGCCTGCCCGCTTCACGATTGGCAGAAACAGGCGCGGTCAGTGGATCGTCGCAGACCGCGACGGGCTGGTCGGCGGTCTCTTCATCAATGAGTCCGCCGCCCTTCATTTTGCTGCGGCTGAGTGCAATCACAACCCGGCCGATATCTGCCGCGCGGACGGCCTCGTGCCAGACTCTGCGCTGCTCAGCACACCAGAACCCCGAATGCATTGATTGATTTACGGTGCTCCTGCTATCCCACAGCGGGAGCACCTGACGCGTTACGATCTCTCGTAGCCAACTCTTCCTTAACCGGCATCCGTTAAGATCGATGGTCCAGACACTCCGCTACCGAGACCGATGCCGAAACCGAACTTTCGCTTTACCCACTTTGACCTCAAGGAGCAGCGCGCCGGAACCGTCATCGAGGTGACGCTGAGCGCGGTCAACAATGTACGGCTGATGACAGCGCCGAACTATCAGCGCTTTACCGAGGTACTTGACTTCAAATACGTCGGAGGCGTCGCCAAGAAATCGCCCGTCAGGCTAACCATCCCGGACAGCGGTCATTGGCATCTGGTCGTCGATATGGAAGGCCATCACGGCCTTGCCGAATCCTCGGTGAAGATGATCGGCGGATCGGCCGGCCAGAAGCGGGCCTAGAGAGCGGC
Organism: Rhizobium sp. SVR5-2C; assembly: GCF_056755115.1. Lineage (NCBI taxonomy): Bacteria > Pseudomonadati > Pseudomonadota > Alphaproteobacteria > Hyphomicrobiales > Rhizobiaceae > Rhizobium > Rhizobium sp. SVR5-2C. The sequence goes on from NZ_JBNDHT010000090.1 coordinate 20,906, forward strand.
GATTAACGTGGACTGCGCTCTTTTCTCAGCTTCGCCCAGTATTCCAGGCGCTTGCGGATATCCCGCTCGAAGCCGCGCTCCGGAGGATCGTAAAAGGTCTGCCGGCCCATCTTCTCCGGAAAATAGTCCTGCCCCGAAAAGGCGTCCGGCTCGTCATGGTCGTAGCGATAGCCTTCGCCGTAGCCTTCGCCCTTCATCAGCTTGGTCGGTGCGTTCAGGATGTGCTTCGGCGGCAGCAGCGAGCCGTACTGCTTGGCAGCCTGCGTCGCGGCCTTGAACGCCGTATAGACGGCATTGGATTTCGGGGCGGTCGCCAGATAGACGCAAGCCTCCGCCAGCGCCAATTCACCCTCCGGTGACCCGAGGTAGTCATAGGCGTCCTTGGCCGCATTGCAGATCACCAGCGCCTGCGGATCGGCAAGGCCGATATCCTCCACCGCCATGCGCACCAGCCGCCGCCCGAGATAGAGCGGATCCTCGCCGGCGTCGAACATGCGGGCGAGATAATAGAGTGCCGCATCCGGATCGGAGCCGCGCACCGACTTATGCAATGCCGATATCAGATTGTAATGGCCGTCCTGCGCCTTGTCATAGACCGGCGCGCGGCGCTGCACGATGCGCGTCAGAGCCTCCGTGTCAAAGGTCTCGCCGTGACGGGCGGCCCGCCAGACCTCTTCGGCAAGCGTCAGCACGGCGCGGCCATCGCCATCTGCCATGCGCAGGAGGCTCGCCCGCGCATCATCCGCCAATGGCAGGGCTTTGTGCTCGATCGTCTCGGCGCGCTTCAACAGCACTTCCATGCTTTCTTCATCGAGCGGTTTGAAGGTCAGGACGCGGGCGCGGGAAAGAAGAGCGGCGTTGAGCTCGAATGACGGATTCTCGGTCGTTGCACCCACGAGGATGACGGTGCCGTCTTCCATGACCGGCAGAAAACTGTCCTGCTGGGCGCGGTTGAAGCGGTGGATCTCGTCGACGAAAAGCAGCGTCTGGCGGCCGTCCATACGGCGCAGGCGCGCCGATTCGAACACCTTCTTGAGGTCGGCGACACCGGAGAAGATTGCCGAGATCTGTTCGAAGGCGAGACCCGCTTCGCCGGAAAGCAGCCGGGCAACCGTCGTCTTGCCGGTGCCCGGCGGACCCCAGAAGATCATGGAGCCGAGCGAACCGCTCTCGATCATCCGGCGCAGCACGCCATCTTCGCCCGTCAGATGTTCCTGGCCAGTGACCTCGGCGAGCGACTGCGGCCGAAGCCGATCGGCGAGAGGCCGCCTGTTGGCCACCTCTTCAGGAATACGCGGTGCGAAGAGATCGTTGCTCATCGGAAAAACTGCCGTATCCGCTGGCCGTCACGCTCAATCTCGACCCGCCAGAAGCCTGGATCGGCGTCAGCCATTTGTTCCAGCACCTGCGTCGTCTGCACTGGCGAGCCGTTGATCGAAACGATGATATCCTTCGGTTCGAAACCCAGGCGGCCGGCGGGCGAGCCATCCTTCACTTCCGCGATGACGACGCCGGTCGATTCGGTCGGCATGCGCAGTTCGTCGGCTACCCTCGGCGAAAGGTTCTCGACGACCGCGCCGGTGAAGGGCGTGCGCCCGCCGATCGTCCGCTGATCGCGCGGCGAGGTTTCCGGCGCCCGCTCAAGCGTCAGTGGGAGCTGCTGTTCGCCGCCGTTCTCGACCACGCTCAGATTGACAGCGCTTCCCAGCCCGGCGGTCGTCAGGCGATAGAGGAGCGCGTCCGGGTGTTCGACCGGAATGCCGTTCACCGCGGTTATGATCTCGCCTGCCTTGATGCCGGCCTTGGCGGCAGGCCCGCCCTCTGTCACCTTGACGACCAGCGCGCCGCGGGCCTTGTCGAGACCGAGGGCCTCCGCAACTTCGGAGGTCACCGCATCGAACGTGGCGCCGACATAAGGACGCTCGAACGACTTCGCACCCGCATCGGCCGATGTCAGGAACACCTTCACGAGATTGGCGGGGATCGCGAAGCCGATACCGTTCGACCCGCCGCCGCGCGAAAAGATCGCGGTATTGATGCCGATCAGTTCGCCTTTCATGTTCATCAGCGCGCCGCCCGAATTGCCTGGGTTGATGGAGGCGTCTGTCTGGATGAAGAAGCCGAACTCGTTCTTGACAACCTGATTGCGCGCAAGCGCGGAAACGATGCCTGATGTCACCGTCTGGCCGACACCGAAGGGGTTGCCGATCGCAAGCACCAGGTCGCCAACCTCGACGGCATCGGAATTGCCGATTGCAAGCGTGGGGAAATTCGCCTTCGTCTCGATCTTCAGCACCGCCAGATCGACCCGGTCATCACGCAGGATGACCTTGCACGGGAACTCGCGCCCGTCCGACAGCGCCACCTTGATATCGTCCGCACCCTCGATGACGTGGTTGTTCGTCACCACCGTGCCGTTGGCCTCGACGATGACGCCGGAGCCCAGCGAGGATTGCTTCTCCGTGCGGTTCGGCATCTGCTGGCCAAAGAACTGTTCAAAGAACGGATCGCCCGCAAAGGGGGACTGACGCTGCACCGTCTTTTCCGCGTAGACATTCACCACCGCCCCTGCCGTCTGCTTAACGAGTGGCGCAAAGGAAAGCTGCATTTCCGTCCGGCTCTGCGGCACCGCCCTGGCGTCTTGCGCGTATGCGCCGAGCGGCAAAGCGACGACCAGCGCAACGAGCGAAATGAAAGCGGGTTTCAACAGGCCTTGCATTGGAATCCCTTCTGAAATTGGTATTGAGAATGTGTTGTAGCGCCGGACGCTAGAAAGGAAAGAGGGCGGAAGGATGGAAGAATGAGGCGGCCTTGAAAGCACTTGAGGGACCTGCAACGTTGAATCAGGAAAGCACGGCATGGAGCTGATATCGAAAGCTAAAATATGGGCGAAGTCACTGAAGCGTGACATCGTCGCTTTGTGGCTCGCCGCCCGCGATCGGCGCGTTCCTTGGTACGCCAAGGTGATGGCCGGCGCAGTGGCGGCCTATGCGCTTTCGCCCGTCGACCTGATCCCCGATTTCATCCCCGTCCTCGGCTATCTCGACGATCTCATCATCGTGCCGCTCGGCATTCTGCTTGCCGTCAAGCTCGTCCCGCGGCAGGTCATGGCCGAACTCCGGGCAGAGGCCGCATCGCGCGCCAGCCGCCCGACAAGCCGCACAGGGCTCGTTTTCATCCTTGCCGTCTGGGCCTGCTGCATCATCTTTCTGGCGCAGGCGTTCCTTTGAGGTGCCGCCCCTGCCTTGCGAAACAGGAAAACTTGATGAGACCTCCCCTCGCCTTCGCCATACTTGTTTTCTCTCTGTCGGGCTGGAACGCCGGGACCGGTTGGGCCGCCAGCTTCGATTGCGACGCGAAGGAACTGAAGCCTGACGAAAAGGTCATCTGCGCGAACCGGGCGCTGAACGACGCCGACGTCAGGATGGCAACGACCTTCGATCTGCTTTCGGGCCTGTTGGCCATGGGCGCGCGAGGCACCCTACAGGACGAACAGACAGCGTGGCTCAAGAAGCGCGAGGAATGCGAGGCGGACGCCGCCTGCATCAAGGCCGCCTATGACGAGCGGATGAAGCAATTCGGCGAGACCTACAAGAACATCAACCGGCCGCTTTGATCTGACCGGAAGCCACTTCAACGCATCGGGTCAATTGCCGGCGGTCATTAGGTTGGCGTCTCGGGCGAGCAGCCATCGCCCGTCATCGGTCTTGCGGAAGATCGTCAGCGTATAACCGGATCGCTGCACCGTCGGTCCGCTAGGTGACGTTATGGTCAGCTCAATGAAGCTGCGCATATAGGCCCAGTCGCCAAGCACGTTCAGCTCCTCGATCGTGCTTCTACCGTCGAGTTTGACATCGCTCATTTGTGCCGCCGACGCCGCGAACTCCTCTCGGCCGAAAGGCTTGCGGCCGGGCACCATAAACACGACGTCATCGGTCATCAGGCTGAGAACCGTGGCCGTGTCGCCGCGCTTGCTCGCGGCGAACCACCTTTCCAACACATCCCGTATGGCGGCTTCGTCATCAGACATCATTTGCCTCCCGTTGTCCCGAGCGGCAGCCGGCGCATCGGCGATCCGCTCAACGCCCGCCGAGGTCGCGCACCGCGCCGCGGTCCGCGCTCGTCGCGAAGGCCGCGTAGGCCTTGAGCGCTGTCGTGACATTGCGCTTGCGATGCTCGGCCGGATGCCAGCCCTTCTCCTCCTGCTCGGCACGGCGGGTCGCAAGTTCGGCGTCGCTGATGCGCAGGCTGATCGTGCGGTTGGGGATGTCGATATCGATCATATCGCCCGGGCGCACGAGGCCAATCGTGCCGCCGTTTGCCGCTTCCGGCGAAACGTGGCCGATCGAGAGGCCCGACGTACCGCCCGAGAAGCGGCCGTCGGTGATCAGCGCGCAGGCCTTGCCGAGGCCCTTGGATTTCAGATAGCTGGTCGGATAGAGCATTTCCTGCATGCCGGGGCCGCCCTTCGGGCCTTCGTAGCGGATGACGACGACGTCGCCTGCCACCACCTCGTTGCTGAGAATGCCCTTCACGGCCGAGTCCTGGCTTTCGAAGACCTTGGCCGGGCCGGAGAATTTCAGGATCGATTCATCGACGCCCGCCGTCTTGACGATGCAGCCGTCGAGCGCGAGGTTGCCTCTGAGCACGGCCAGGCCGCCATCCTTCGAGAACGGATGTTCGACCGAGCGGATGACACCGTTTTCGCGGTCGGTATCGAGCTCTTCCCAGCGGGCGCTCTGGCTGAAGGCGACCTGCGTCGGCACGCCGCCGGGTGCAGCGCGATAGAAGTCGCGGACCGTCTCGCTGTTGGTGCGGGTGATATCCCAGCGGTCGATGGCATCGCCCAGCGTTTCGGTATGAACGGTCGGGCAATCGCGGTTCAGAAGCCCGCCTTTATCAAGTTCGCCAAGGATCGACATGATGCCGCCGGCGCGATGAACGTCTTCCATGTGAACGTCGCTCTTGGCCGGGGCGACCTTGGAAAGGCACGGCACACGGCGCGACAGCGCGTCGATATCATCCATCGTGAAATCGATCTCGCCTTCATGAGCGGCCGCAAGGATGTGCAGCACGGTATTGGTGGAGCCGCCCATGGCGATATCGAGCGTCATCGCGTTTTCGAAGGCCTGCTTGGAAGCGACATTGCGCGGCAGGACCTTGTCATCCTCCTGCTCGTAATAACGGCGGGCGAGATCGACAATGAGATGACCGGCTTCGACAAAGAGGCGCTTACGGTCCGCATGGGTTGCGAGCGTGGAGCCGTTGCCGGGCAGCGACAGGCCGAGCGCCTCGGTCAGGCAGTTCATGGAGTTGGCGGTGAACATGCCGGAGCACGAGCCGCAGGTCGGACAGGCCGAGCGTTCGATGATCTGGACATCCTCGTCGCTGATCTTGTCGTCGGCCGCGGCGACCATGGCATCGACGAGATCGAGCGCCACCTTCTTGCCCTGCAGCACGACCTTGCCGGCTTCCATCGGACCACCGGAAACGAAGACGGTCGGAATGTTGAGACGCAGCGATGCCATCAGCATGCCGGGGGTGATCTTGTCGCAATTGGAAATGCAGACCATGGCATCGGCGCAATGGGCGTTGACCATGTATTCGACGCTGTCGGCGATCAGTTCGCGCGACGGCAGCGAATAGAGCATGCCGTCATGGCCCATGGCGATACCGTCGTCGACGGCGATCGTGTTGAACTCCTTGGCGACGCCGCCAGCCGCTTCGATCTCGCGGGCGACGAGCTGGCCGAGATCCTTGAGGTGCACGTGTCCCGGCACGAACTGCGTGAAGGAGTTCACCACCGCGATGATCGGCTTGCCGAAATCCGAATCCTTCATGCCCGTCGCGCGCCAAAGGCCGCGCGCGCCCGCCATGTTGCGGCCGTGGGTCGTGGTTCTGGAACGATATGCGGGCATCGGCGTCTTCCTCGATCTAGCGGAATAATGCGAGCGATGCGGGCGGCAAAAGGCTTGCGGAACCGGGCGATCGCTGCTTTTTGGAACTGTCCTATTCCAATCGGCCGGGGCTGTCACTACCGGCAGGGGCAAATCCGGTACGCCACTCATTTGCGCCATCGAGCATATACGATGAAGCGCAGCCTTTTGTTACAGGCTATTCCATCACAACCAAACACAAAAAATTGGCTTCACGAAAGTGATCTTCAAGGCCTACACATTAGTCTGAAACGCTGCTGATGCGTTTATTAAGATATCGGGCCGCCCCCGCCCAGGAGGATTTCGAAATGCCAGCCTACCGTCCGCCTAAGATCCCATCTTCGGAGATCACACCGCGCCAGATTTATCTGCGCCGTCGCGAATTCCTCGGAGCAGCAACGCTTGGCGCCATGGCGCTCTACGGCGCCGGACAGGCGAGCGCTGCGGCGCTTTCCGCCGTCGAGAGCAAGTACAAGGTCGATGAGAAGGCGACGCCGCTGAAGGACATCACGACCTATAACAATTTCTATGAATTCGGTCTCGACAAGGGGGACCCGTCAGCCCTTTCCGGTGATTTCAAGCCCCTGCCATGGACGGTCAAGGTCGACGGTATGGTCAGCAAGCCGGGGACCTTCGACATCGAAGCCCTGATGAAGGAGTTCCCGATCGAAAGTCGTACCTA
>NZ_JBNDHT010000091.1:0-27487 GCF_056755115.1 Rhizobium sp. SVR5-2C
CGAGGTGGTCGACAATGCGATCGACGAGGCGCTCGCGGGCCATGCCGATATTGTCACTGTCGCGCTCAATCCCGATGGGTCTGTCACCGTGACCGACAACGGCCGCGGCATTCCGACGGATATCCATAGCGGCGAAGGCGTGTCTGCAGCCGAAGTCATAATGACGCAGCTCCATGCCGGCGGTAAGTTCGACCAGAATTCCTACAAGGTTTCCGGCGGTTTGCACGGCGTCGGCGTTTCCGTCGTTAACGCGCTTTCCGTCTGGCTCAAGCTGAAAATCCGCCGCCAGGGCAAGATTCATGAGATGAGCTTCACGCATGGCGTGGCCGACGCGCCGCTGAAGGTGACGGGTGACGCTGGCAACGAGACCGGCACGGAAGTGAGTTTCATGCCGAGCACCGAAACATTCACGATGACGGACTTCGATTACGCTACGCTGGAGCACCGCCTGCGCGAGCTTGCGTTCCTGAATTCCGGTGTCCGCATTTTGCTCACCGACAAGCGCCATTCGGATATCAAGCAGGAAGAGATGCGCTATGACGGCGGCCTCGAGGCCTTCGTTGCCTATCTCGATCGCGCCAAGAAGCCGCTGGTCGACAAGCCCGTTGCAATCCGCGGCGAAAAGGATGGCATCACCGTCGAAGTGGCCATGTGGTGGAACGACAGCTACCACGAAAATGTACTGTGCTTCACCAATAACATTCCGCAGCGCGACGGCGGAACGCATATGGCCGGCTTCCGCGCCGCGCTGACGCGCCAGGTCGTGTCCTATGCCGACAGCTCGGGCATCACCAAGAAAGAGAAAGTCACGTTGCAGGGCGAAGACTGCCGCGAAGGCCTGACGGCAGTGCTGTCCGTCAAAGTGCCTGATCCGAAGTTTTCTTCGCAGACCAAGGATAAGCTGGTTTCCTCTGAAGTCCGGCCGGTTGTCGAAAGCCTTGTCAACGAGGCGCTCAGCACGTGGTTCGAAGAGCATCCGACGGAAGCAAAAGTGCTTGTCGGTAAGGTTGTCGAAGCCGCTGCCGCGCGCGAAGCTGCCCGCAAGGCCCGCGAACTCACGCGCCGCAAGGGCGCCCTCGATATTGCCTCCTTGCCCGGCAAGCTTGCCGATTGCTCCGAACGTGATCCGGCCAAATCGGAAGTCTTCCTGGTCGAGGGCGACTCTGCAGGCGGTTCCGCCAAGCAGGGCCGTTCGCGAGAAAACCAGGCGATCCTGCCGCTTCGCGGCAAGATCCTGAACGTCGAGCGCGCCCGCTTCGACAAGATGCTTTCGAGCCAGGAAATCGGCACGCTGATCACCGCGCTCGGCACGGGCATCGGCAAGGACGAATTCAACGCTGAAAAGCTTCGGTATCACAAGATCATCATCATGACGGATGCCGACGTCGACGGCGCCCACATCCGCACGCTGCTGCTGACCTTCTTCTTCCGTCAGATGCCGGAGCTGATCGAGCGCGGCCATCTCTATATCGCCCAGCCTCCGCTTTATAAGGTCTCGCGTGGAAAGTCCGTTCAATATGTGAAGGACGAAAAAGCGCTGGAAGACTATCTGATTAGCCAGGGACTAGAGGATGCGGCGCTGAAGCTCGGAAGCGGCGAGGTCCGTGCGGGGCAGGACCTCCGGGAAGTCATTGTCGATGCGTTGCGCTTGCGTGCGTTGCTCGACAACTTGCACTCGCGCTACAACCGCGCTGTCGTTGAGCAGGCGGCAATCGCCGGGGCTTTGAACGCCGAAGCGGTGAGCGATCGCGCTCGGGCCGAACAGCTTGCCGGCGAAGTCGCCAAACGTCTGGACATGATCGCCGAGGAAACCGAGCGCGGCTGGGAAGGCGCCCTCACCAGCGAAGGCGGATTGCGGTTGGAGCGCATGGTGCGCGGTGTCAAGGAAATCGTGACGCTCGACATGGCTCTGATCGGTTCGCAGGACGCCCGCCAAATCGATCAGTTGTCGTCGCGTCTGAAGGAGATCTATCATATACCGCCGGCGCTTTCCCGCCGCGACGGCGATGTGGAAATCTCCGGCGCGCGTGCTTTGCTTGATGCCATCTTCGCTAGCGGCCGCAAAGGGCTGACCATGCAGCGCTACAAGGGCCTCGGTGAGATGAACGCTGAGCAGCTCTGGGAGACGACGCTCGATCCGAACGTTCGTTCGCTATTGCAGGTAAAAGTCAGCGATGCGACGGATGCCGATGGTCTTTTCGCCCGCCTGATGGGCGACGAAGTCGAGCCTCGGCGCGAATTCATCCAGGACAACGCGCTGAGCGTGGCGAACCTCGATATTTAATGGAAGTGCTTTGACCAAAAGGCGCGCTCTACGGACGCGCCTTTTGTTTTGCGGTCTCAATTCGCGATGAATTTGCCGTTGAAGGCGACGTCCGAGAGCGGCTTTCGGTGGCTCGGTACTTCGCGTTCCTGATTTTGCTCCGAGAGAACGCTTTTGTCGGCGAGACGACCGAGGGCAATGCCCGCCTCGACGCGATAACCCTCCGGGATCGCAAAGGCCTCTTTGATCTCATCGAGTTTGATTCCGGCCATGCCGTGAGCATAGAAGCCTGAGAAACGTGCCTGCAAGGCAAGATGCCCCCAAGCAGCACCGGCATCGAACGAATGCGTGTAGCTCCGCTTGTTTTCCGAAAAATCGCCGCGAAAGCCGCGCGAGACGACGAAGATCAGCGCGGACGCATGCTTTGCCCACTCCTGATTTGATTCGACGAGCAAACCGAGATGCCTTTCGAAGTGTTCGGTACCTTTGAGCGCGTATATGAAGCGCCAGGGCTGCAGATTGCTGGCGGACGGCGCCCAATGCGCGGCATCCAGGATCGTCAGCAATTGCTCTTCGCTTATGATTTCGCCGGTAAAGGCGCGCGGCGACCAACGATTGAGAAACATGGCGTCAATCGGATATTCGGATTTGCGGCTATTGGCTTCAGTCATCTTGTTTCCGGGTGTTGGGGGCGGGATGTGCCGGATCATATTGCCCGCCGAAGGAACTTTGCAAGCCAACCCATTCCAAAGGGGGCGTTCCGTGAACGGACGCCAGGAACGGGTTATGCTCACGGCTCGCCATCGATGCCTGGCTTTGTGCAGGGAAAATTTTCGAGAGTGCGTACCGCTCAGGCGAAAAGCTGTACTGACAAGTACGGCTAACTGGTCCATAGGTGGCACGTCTATTTTCGGTAAGGAGGATATCTCATGAAGCTGATGCGTGTTGGCGAATCTGGCCGGGAAAAGCCGGCTCTGCTCGATTCCACTGGCAAGATCCGCGCTCTTTCGGCCCATGTCGCTGACATTGGTGGCGAAGCGATTTCGCCGGCCGGTCTTGCGCGGATCGCAGCGCTCGACCCGCAGAGCCTCCCGGAGCTGGCGCCGAGCCGCATCGGCGCCTGCGTTGCAGGCACGGGGAAGTTCATCTGCATCGGCCTCAACTTCTCGGATCATGCCGCCGAAACCGGCGCGACCGTTCCGCCGGAGCCGATCATTTTCATGAAGGCGACCTCCGCGATCGTCGGCCCGAACGACAATGTCATCATCCCGCGCGGTTCGGAAAAGACCGACTGGGAAGTCGAACTCGGCGTCGTCATCGGCAAGACCGCAAAATACGTTACCGAGGCTGAAGCGCTGGACTACGTCGCCGGCTATTGCGTCTCCAATGACGTTTCGGAGCGTGCCTTCCAGACCGAGCGCTCCGGCCAGTGGACGAAGGGCAAGTCCTGTGACACCTTCGGCCCGATCGGTCCGTGGCTCGTCACGAAGGATGAGATCGCCGATCCGCAGAACCTTGGCATGTGGTTGAAGGTCAATGGCCAGACGATGCAGAACGGTTCTTCGAAGACGATGGTTTACGGTGTTGCCTATCTGGTCTCCTATCTCAGCCAGTTCATGTCGCTGCATCCGGGTGATGTGATCTCGACTGGCACACCTCCGGGCGTTGGCATGGGCATGAAGCCGCCACAGTTTCTCAAAGCCGGCGATGTCGTCGAGCTTGGGATCGAAGGTCTCGGTACCCAGAAGCAGACTTTCGTCGCAGACCGCTGACTTCGCCGATCTTTTAACGATTGAAGCGCATCATGATGCCGGGGATTTGATAGCCCCGGCATTTCTTTTTGCGGTGCGGACCCCTATGTTGCTATGCAACAAAAGCCTGTTAATCTGCGTTTAAGTGCCAGCAGAGATGATGGAAAGAAGTGTGTGCCTGCCCCCAAAGGCGCCGTCTTTTCCGATAAAGAAAGGTGGCGCATCCTATGTTTTATCAACTCTATGAATTGAATCATGCCATGGTAGCGCCGTTCCGCGCTGCCGCCGATGTGATGCGGCTCGCCTATACCAACCCGCTCAATCCGTTTTCGCAGACGCCTCTCGGCCGCACATTTGCTGCCAGTTTCGAAATGTTCGAACGCACGACGCGCCGTTACGGCAAGCCGGAGTTCGGGCTGAAGGAAACGGTGATCGGCGACAGCAAGGTCGCAGTTCGTGAAAAGATCGTCTGGTCTCGACCCTTCTGCAACCTTCTCCATTTCGAACGCGACACGCCATCGGGCCACAACGATCCGCGAATACTGATTGTTGCACCCATGTCCGGTCACTATGCCACGCTGCTTCGCGGTACGGTCGAGGCGTTGCTCCCAAGCGCCGATATCTACATCACCGACTGGGTCGATGCCCGCATGGTGCCGATGACGGAAGGCACTTTCGATCTCAACGACTATATCGATTACGTCATCGAGATGCTGCATTTCCTCGGTCCCGATACGCACGTGGTCGCCGTATGCCAGCCCTCGGTCCCGGTTTTGGCGGCTGCCTCTGTCATGGAAGAGGCCAATGATCCATTGTCGCCGTCGTCGATGACGCTGATGGGCGGACCGATCGACACCCGGATCAATCCGACCGCGGTCAACAAGCTCGCGGAAGACAGGCCGCTCGAGTGGTTTGCCGAAAACGTCGTGATGAATGTGCCGTGGCCGCAGCCGGGCTTTATGCGCCCGGTCTATCCGGGCTTCCTCCAGCTATCGGGTTTCATGTCGATGAACCTCGACCGCCACGTGATCGCCCACAAGGAGTTCTTCATGCATCTCGTGAAGAATGACGGTGAGCCTGAGAAGCACCGCGATTTCTACGACGAGTATCTTGCCGTCATGGACCTGACTGCGGAGTTTTACCTGCAGACCGTCGATCAGGTTTTCAAGAAGCACTCGCTGCCAAAGGGCGAACTGGTTCATCGCGGCAAACGCGTCGATCCGGCCGCAATCCGCAATGTGGCGCTTCTGACCGTCGAGGGCGAGAACGACGACATCTCCGGTGTCGGCCAGACACAGGCAGCCCAGACGATCTGCATCAATATCCCCGAGGATATGCGGATGCACTACCTGCAGCCGGATGTCGGCCACTATGGCGTCTTCAACGGATCGCGCTTCCGCCGCGAGATTGCGCCCCGCATCGTCAACTTTGTCCGCGAACACGCTCGGGCCGCGAAACCTGCCGTGAAGCGCGTCATTAAGGGCGGCAGATCGGCCTGAGTTAGCGTCTGCTGATTTAAACTTGGCCATTCAAGGGCTTGTCCGATTTCATAATCGTTCGTCTTGAAGGGCTGCGTAGCGGTAACCACATCGATTTTCAGCGTTCGGTATTCTGCCGGACGCCGAAAGGGAGGATACCGCACGATGAACCAGTCAGCATTGCTCCGCCCGGATTGGACTCCGGCTACCATTGCGTTGATGGTGCTCGGCTTCGTGGTCTTTTGGCCTCTGGGCCTGGCCATGCTTGCCTATATCATCTTCGGCGAACGCCTTCGTGGCTTCAAGCGCGATACGAATAACGCGACTGACAGCTTCTTTTCAGGCTGCCGCCGTTCGCACGGCCGCTACCGCCCGCATTTTTCGACCGGCAACGTCGCCTTTGACGACTGGCGGAAGGCTGAACTCGACCGCCTCGAAGAAGAGCGCCGGAAGCTCGACGAAATGCGTGAGGAATTCGATACCTACATGCGCGAGCTTCGCCGCGCCAAGGACCAGGAAGAATTCGACCGTTTCATGCGCGACCGCAAGAATGCAAAGCGCGATGACAACGGCCCGGTCGCCGAGTTCCAAACACCTTGACGGACTTAATGGACCTCACCTAACCGGCATCCGACGATGCCGGTTTTTCTTTGCCTGAATTTCCCACGAATCGTATAGAAATGCCCTATGTTTCCGCTTCTTTCAAAGCCGCGGCGGTCTGCCGCCAGAAAGCCTGCGCCGCCTGAAACGCGGACGCTTGATGTGGCGGGGCGGCTGATGCCGCTGACGATCAAGCAGCATGATCGCGCAACGCGGATCACGTTGCGGATCGAGCCCGGCGGCAGGGCGCTGAAAATGACAGTTCCGAAAGGGCTTGCGTCACGCGAGGTCAATGCGTTCCTCGATCGTCATCAGGGATGGCTGCTGACGAAGCTCGCAAAATTTTCGGTCGACAGCGCGTTACACGATGGCGGCGAGATCCTCTTCCGCGGCATCAAGCAGCGGATCGAGCACACCGGCAGCCTGCGTGGTCTAACCGAAGCCGTCGTGATCGATGGCCGGCATGTGCTCAAGGTCAGCGGCCTGCCGGAACATCTCGGCCGCCGAATTGCGACGTTTCTGAAGAAGGAGGCGCGCGCCGACCTCGAGCGGCTCGCTAACGTCCACGCGCGTTCGATAGAGGCACCGATCAAGTCGATTTCCATGAAGGATACGCGCAGCCGCTGGGGTTCATGTTCGTCGGAGGGAAATCTGAGTTTTTCCTGGCGCATCGTCATGGCGCCTGCCTCGGTGATCGATTATCTGGCCGCGCATGAGGTGGCGCATCTCAAGGAGATGAATCACGGCCCGCGTTTCTGGGCGCTCTGCGGCAAGCTCTGCCCGCATATGGAAGAGGCGAAATCCTGGCTGAAACGCCACGGCAGTCAGCTTCACGCGATCGATTTCGATTGAGTGCGGGCCGTTCTAAATTAAGCGCCAGTCGCAAATTGGCTCGACTCTTTTGCCTTTTCGTGTCACTCCGCTGCCATGAAACCCGATATCAAAATCTGCGGCCTGAAAAGCGCTGAAGCGATCGACTGTGCGTTGAAGCGCGGCGCGAGCCATATCGGTTTTATCTTCTTCGAGAAAAGCCCTCGCTATATCGAGCCGGACATTGCCGGAAAGCTTGCCGAACCCATACGCGGCAAGGCGAAGATAGTGGCCGTCGCGGTCAATCCGACAAGCGACGAGCTCGATGAGATTGTCGCGCTTCTGAAGCCGGACATGATCCAGCTTCATGGCGACGAGAGCCCCGAACGTGTGTTGACGATAAAGGCTGTTTACGGCCTTCCGGTCATGAAGGCATTCTCCGTTCGCAGCGCCGACGACCTGAAGCGGGTCGAGGCCTATATTGGGATCGCCGACCGGTTTCTGTTCGATGCCAAGCCGCCGAAAGGGTCTGAACTTCCCGGCGGCAATGGCGTTTCCTTCGACTGGAGCCTGCTTGGCTGGCTTGACGACAGCGTGGATTACATGCTTTCCGGTGGATTGAACAAGGACAACATTGCAGAAGCTTTGGCAATTACCAAGGCGCCCGGCATCGACGTGTCGTCTGGTGTGGAAAGTGCGCCCGGCGTGAAGAGCGTTGCCATGATCGATGAGTTTTTCGATGCGGTTGAAACGGCCTGCGAGCCCCAAGCCGCCTCAGGGAGTTGAGTGTGAACCAGACGCCAAAACCAAATTCCTTCCGTTCCGGCCCCGATGAAGACGGCCGTTTCGGCATCTACGGCGGACGTTTCGTTGCCGAAACGCTGATGCCGCTGATCCTCGATCTGCAGGAGGAATGGAACAAGGCCAAGGATGATCCGGAATTCCAGGCCGAATTGAAACATCTCGGCGCTCATTATATCGGCCGGCCGAGTCCGCTTTATTTCGCCGAGCGCCTCACGGCTGAGCTTGGCGGCGCGAAGATCTATTTCAAGCGCGAAGAGCTCAACCACACAGGCTCGCACAAGATCAACAACTGCATCGGCCAGATCCTGCTTGCCAAGCGCATGGGCAAGACGCGCATCATCGCCGAAACCGGTGCCGGTCAGCACGGCGTCGCGTCTGCGACCGTTGCCGCCCGCTTCGGGCTTCCCTGCGTCGTCTACATGGGCGCGACCGACGTCGAGCGTCAGGCGCCCAACGTTTTCCGCATGAAGCTGCTTGGCGCTGAGGTTAAACCCGTCTCGGCAGGCCACGGCACGCTGAAGGACGCCATGAACGAGGCGTTGCGCGACTGGGTCACCAACGTCGACAACACCTATTACCTGATCGGCACGGCTGCCGGCCCGCATCCCTATCCGGAAATGGTCCGGGATTTCCAGGCCGTGATCGGCACCGAAGCCAAACAGCAGATGCTGGAGGCCGAAGGCCGTCTGCCGGATCTCGTCATTGCTGCCGTCGGCGGCGGCTCGAATGCCATCGGCATCTTCCATCCTTTCCTGGATGACGAGAGCGTCAAGATCGTCGGCGTCGAAGCGGGCGGCAAGGGTTTGCAGGGCGACGAGCACTGTGCGTCGATCACCGCCGGCTCGCCGGGCGTTCTCCATGGCAACCGCACCTATCTGCTGCAGGACGGAGACGGCCAGATCAAGGAAGGCCATTCGATTTCCGCTGGCCTCGACTATCCTGGTATCGGCCCCGAGCATTCCTGGCTGAACGATATCGGCCGCGCCGAATATGTGCCGATCATGGACCATGAAGCGCTCGAAGCTTTCCAGACGCTGACGCGTCTCGAAGGCATCATTCCTGCGCTGGAGCCGTCGCATGCACTTGCCGAAGTGATCAAGCGCGCGCCGAAGATGGGCAAGGACGAGATCATCCTGATGAACCTCTCGGGCCGCGGCGACAAGGACATCTTCACCGTCGGCAAGATTCTGGGAATGGGTGCATAAGTCATGACCGCACGTATGGATAAACGCTTTGCCGATCTGAAGGCCGAGGGCCGCCCGGCGCTGGTCACCTATTTCATGGGCGGCGACCCCGACTATGAGACCTCGCTCGGCATCATGAAGGCGCTGCCGGAAGCGGGCTCGGATATCATCGAGCTCGGCATGCCCTTTTCCGATCCGATGGCCGACGGTCCGGCAATCCAGATGGCCGGCCAGCGCGCGCTGAAGGGCGGGCAGACGCTCGCGAAGACGCTGCGGCTGGCAGCCGATTTCCGCAAGACGGATGATGCTACGCCGATCGTCATGATGGGCTACTACAATCCGATCTATGTCTACGGTGTCGAAAGGTTCCTGGACGATGCGCTTGCCGCCGGCATCGACGGTCTGATCGTTGTCGACCTGCCGCCAGAAATGGACGATGAACTCTGCATCCCGGCAATCCGGAAGGGCATCAACTTCATCCGCCTGGCGACGCCAACGACCGACGACAAGCGCCTGCCGACCGTGCTGAAGAACACGTCGGGCTTCGTCTATTACGTTTCGATGACCGGCATTACCGGTTCGGCTCTGCCCGATCCATCGCTGGTCTCCGGCGCGGTGAAGCGCATCAAGCAGCACACTGATCTGCCCGTGTGCGTCGGTTTCGGCGTGAAGACGGCCGACCATGCCAAGGTCATCGGCAGCTCGGCCGACGGCGTTGTCGTTGGTACCGCAATCGTCAACCAGGTGGCGACGAGCCTGACGGCGGACGGAAAGGCGACGGCTGATACTGTTCAGGCCGTGGCCACGCTCGTTCGCGGTCTCTCGTCCGGGACACGTTCGGCACGCCTTGTTGCTGCCGAATAGATTTCCCACATTGGCTGCAGTCAATCAGGAGTTTTCGACTTGAACTGGATCACCAACTACGTTCGCCCACGCATCAATTCCATGCTGGGCCGTCGCGAAGTGCCGGAGAACCTATGGATCAAGTGCCCGGAAACGGGCGAGATGGTCTTCCACAAGGATCTGGAAGAGAACAAGTGGGTCATTCCGGCCTCGGGTTATCACATGAAGATGCCCGCGAAGGCGCGCCTTGCCGACCTGTTCGACAATGGCGAATACGAGTCGCTGCCGCAGCCAAAGGTTCCGCAGGACCCGTTGAAATTCCGCGATTCCAAGAAATATACGGATCGTCTGAAGGACAGCCGCATCAAGACCGAACAGGAAGATACGATCGTCGCCGGCGTCGGCAAGGTTCGTGGCTTGAAGCTCGTTGCCGTCGTGCATGAGTTCAACTTCATGGGCGGCTCGCTCGGCATCGCAGCCGGGGAGGCGATCGTGCGAGCCTTCGAGCGCGCAATTTCCGAGAAGTGCCCGCTGGTGATGTTCCCGGCATCGGGTGGCGCGCGCATGCAGGAAGGTATCCTGTCGCTGATGCAGTTGCCGCGCACGACCGTTGCCGTCGATATGCTGAAGGAAGCAGGCCAGCCCTATATCGTCGTGCTCACCAATCCGACCACGGGCGGCGTCACGGCGTCCTATGCGATGCTGGGCGATCTGCATCTGGCGGAACCGGGCGCCGAAATCTGCTTCGCCGGCAAGCGGGTCATCGAGCAGACGATCCGCGAGAAGCTGCCGGAAGGCTTTCAGACGTCGGAATACCTGCTCGAGCATGGCATGGTCGATATGGTCGTCAAGCGTCATGATATTCCCGAGACGCTCGCGCGCGTGCTGAGTATCCTGACAAAGAAGCCGGCCGCGTCGGTTGCGGTGAACGGTGGCGCGATCGCTTTGGCGGCGAGCGCCTGAGCGAATAACCGGCTTGGACGGGGTGCTGAATGATACCCAGAGGCCAGACTGCAGTGAGTGAAGCGGCACAGGAGATCGACAAGCTCTTGGGATTGCATCCCAAGGGCTTCGACCTTTCGCTTGAGCGCATCACGCGCCTTCTCGAAGTTTTGGGTAATCCCCAAAGCAAAATGCCGCCAATCATCCATGTCGCCGGAACGAATGGTAAGGGCTCGGTTACCGCCTTTTGCCGGGCGCTGCTCGAAGCGGGCGGTTACAGTGTTCACGTTCATACCTCGCCGCATCTGGTCAATTGGCACGAGCGCTATCGGATGGGTGTCGAGGGCGGCTCCGGTCAGCTCGTTGATGATGCCATCTTCGCAGACGCGCTGCGTCGCGTTGCAGAGGCCAATGCAGGGCAGAAGATTACCGTCTTCGAAATCCTGACAGCGGTGACTTTTCTGCTTTTTTCCGAGCACCCGGCCGATGCGGCAGTCATCGAAGTCGGTCTCGGCGGCCGTTTCGACGCGACGAATGTGATTTCCGATCCGGCCGTGTCCGTCATCATGCCAATCTCGCTCGACCATCAGCCCTACCTTGGCGACCGGGTCGAACTGATCGCCGCCGAAAAGGCCGGCATCATGAAACGCGGCCGTCCGGTCGTGATCGGCCAGCAGCCCTACGACGCCGCCCTTGAAGTGCTGATGTCGACGGCAGAAAGGCTACAATGTCCGACTGCCGTTTTCGGCCAGGATTACATGGCGCACGAAGAATATGGTCGCCTGATCTATCAGGATGAGTTCGGGCTCGCTGACCTGCCGCTGCCGCGCCTTCCCGGCCGCCATCAATATGCCAACGCTGCGGCCGCAATCCGCGCCGTCAAGGCAGCCGGGTTCGTCGTCACCGAGGCGATGATGGAAAAGGCGATGAGTTCCGTCGAATGGCCCGGGCGGCTCCAGCGGCTGATGGAAGGCCGTCTGATGGCTCATGCCCCGGCCGGTGCCGAGATATGGGTTGACGGCGGGCACAATCCCGGTGCCGGCGAAGTGATCGCCGAGGCGATGGCGAATTTCGAGGAAAAGCGGCCGCGGCCGCTCTATCTCATTACCGGCATGATCAACACAAAGGATCCGATTGGCTATTTCAAGGCCTTCACAGGACTGGCCGAGAAGGTGTTTTGCGTGCCGATCCGCGGAAGTGACGCGATGATCGATCCGGTGATCCTGTCGAACGCTGCCTATGATGCGGGGCTGGTGGCAGAGCCGGTATCGACGGTCGGCGAAGCTTTGGACGCGATCAAGGCGATCGTTGATCCGCAGGCTGCGCCGCCGAGAATCCTGATTGGCGGCTCCCTTTATCTTGTCGGCGATGTCCTTGCCGACAATGGAACACCACCGAAATGAAAAAAGCCCGGTCGAAACCGGGCTTTTCTTTCAATGTGCAAATCCAATTAGGCGGCGTTCGAAATCCAGCTCGAAAGAGCGGTCTTCGGGGCAGCACCAACCTTGATATCGGCAACTTCACCACCCTTGAAGATGGCAAGCGTCGGGATCGAGCGAACGCCGAACTGAGCTGCCAGTTCCGGGTTTTCGTCGATGTTGAGCTTGGCGACCTTCACCTTACCGGCGAGCTCGGTTGCGATTTCCTCGAGGCTCGGAGCGATCATTTTGCACGGGCCGCACCACTCGGCCCAGAAATCCACGACGACGGGTTCTGCGGATTCCAGGACTTCCGACTGGAAGTTGTTGATATCGACTTTCACGGTAGCCATAGGCTGCTCCTTTAGCGGAATTGCTGTTGAACCACATGTGATGGTGCGGTGCCGAACTTTCAATGTCCGGTATTTCACTTTGTTTTGAGTCCTGCAAGCGCCAATTCGAGCGCGCTCTCGGTCAAAGTATGGACGGTAGCGTTCTCCGTATAGACCAGCATGCAGTCGATACGCTTGCCGGGATAAAGCGGCGCCAGGATTTCGCGGTAGATCGCAAGCTGCGCCTGATGCGCGAAAGGAATATCCTTGGCCGTCGCGGGCGGCATGCGGTTGGTCTTGTAGTCGAGGATAACGACACGGTCGCCGAACACCGCCAGCCGGTCAACACGGCCGGATACGGCATAGTGCCGTCCTTCCAGGGTCAGCGTGCCCATGATCGAGACTTCCGGCTGGGCGTGCGTTGAAAGGACGGGCTGAAGACCATCATCCGCCAATAGTCTCAAAACCGAATCGACCAACTGCTGCCGCTCGCTGTCCGGCCAGAAACGCGCAGCGCGGTTCGCGTAGCGCTCTGCGGCCGCCGGCCGCTCGTGCGGAGCAAGGTCGGGCAGCGTCTGCAGCATGCGATGGACCAGGCGCCCCTTTTCCAGTGACCGGTCA
This sequence comes from Rhizobium sp. SVR5-2C, assembly GCF_056755115.1. Classification (NCBI taxonomy): domain Bacteria; kingdom Pseudomonadati; phylum Pseudomonadota; class Alphaproteobacteria; order Hyphomicrobiales; family Rhizobiaceae; genus Rhizobium; species Rhizobium sp. SVR5-2C. Next base: position 13,047 of record NZ_JBNDHT010000091.1, read on the forward strand.
GAGCGGGCCTTTTCTGAAAAAAGCGGCGAGGTGACCAGCAAATCATCCGCTTCCTCATCGATGATCGTTCCGGCACCGGATGGGCTGAGCGGTCGCGGCAGTTGCCTTTGCGGTGGGAGCGGCTTGAGAATGCCGGCGGGTAGATGCTCCTGCCGGTTCTTGTCCTCCAGCTTTACTGACTGCTCGAAGCTTCGGCTCACCTGCGGCACGCGCCATTTCACGCCCGTCCATTCGCCATCGGGACCGTCGAATGTCGCGGGCGTGACATGCGGATGGCTGTCTGCCATCGCCGATGAAATCATCATGTGCCAAGTGTCGTTGTTCGGCCTGATACCACGATACCCGCAGACGATCAGCCGGTCGGCGGCGCGCGTCATCGCCACATAGAGCAGCCGCCGGTATTCCTCTTCCGCCAGCTTTTGAAGTCGCGCCGCATCGGCCTGCGTCATCGAATTGGCAAGATCACCGACCGGAACCCAGACCGGCATCGGAGGAGCTTCCGCGCCTCTTTCGATCAGGCGCAGCTTCGGCATATGTGTATGCGTGAAGGCTTTCGAGCCGCCGTCGACAAGGAAGACGATCGGCGCTTCCAAGCCCTTGGAGGCGTGCACGGTCATGATCCGGACTTCATTGCGGCCCTTGTCCTGTTCGCGCTTCACCTCAGGTGCTTCGAGCTCCAGCGTCGAGATGAAGGATTGCAGGCCGGGCAGACCGGCGCTTTCCTGATCGAGCGTGAACGTCAGGAACTCGTCCAGAATATCGCTGACCTCAGTGCCGAGGCGCGCCAGGAACTGCCGCCGTCCGCCGTGAACGCCTAGAACGCGCGAGTAAAAGTCATGAACGGACAGGTCTCGCGATTGGCCGATGAACAGTTTGAGCCTGTCCGTCGCCGCCGCGTACCGTTCGTTACCGTCTGCCGCAAACTTCTGGAGGTGAGCCCAGACGCTTTCATCGTCGTTTCGCAACCCCGCGAGCGTAAAGACATCATCCTCCGAAAGGTCGAAGAGCGGACTTTTGAGCACGGCTGCCAGCGAAAGATCATCCTGCGGCAAGAGCAGGAAGCGGCCGAGAGCCAGCAGGTCCTGAACGGCGATATGGCTGGTAAGCCTGAGGCGGTCGGCGCCGGCGACCGGAATGTTGTTGCGCCGTTTCAGGGCCCGGGTGAGCGCATTGACGAAACTATCGCGCTTTCGAACGAGGACGAGGATGTCGCCGGCTTCGATCAGGCGCTCCTTGCCCTTCTCGACGATCGTCTCGCGGCCGACAAGCCGCTCGATGGTAAAGGCCATACGCCTGGCAAGGATCGCAGCCGGGGCGCTCTCCGGCGTCGCATCGAACGGCGCCGTCCAGTCCTCGTCCTTTACGGCAACTTCAGGCGCGATCATCTCCCAGAGATCGACGGCGCCCGGATGACCGATCCGGCTGGAGCGGTGGACGACCGGCTCGTCAACGGCGCTGAGGCCGCGAGCGTTTTCCGGCGGCGTAAAGACATGGTCGACGGCGGCGAGAACATCGGACGTGGATCGGAAGGAAAGGGGCAGGCGCACGGATGAAAACGCCTGGCCGCTCGCCGAAACGCGTTTCCGGGTACGGTCACTCTCCTCGGAGAAGCGCTCCGGGCGGGCGCCCTGGAAGGAATAGATCGACTGCTTCTCGTCACCGACGGCAAAGAGCGTGCGCACCACCGGCCGCGCGCTTTCGCCGGAAAAGAAATCTTCCGCCAGCGACTGGATCACGCTCCACTGGATGGGGCTCGTATCCTGCGCCTCGTCAACCAGAATATGATCGATGCCCTGATCAAGCTTATAGTGGATCCAGGGCCCGACGCCGCTTTTCGTCAAGAGATCCGCGGTTCGGGTGATGAGATCTTCGAAGTCCAGTTGGCTGCGCTGTTTCTTCAGATCCTCGTAGTCCCGGTTCAGGCGGTCGGCGAGGATAAGCGCCGCGTGGGTCGCATCGAACATGCGCATGATTTTGACGCGATCGCGGCAGGCAACGACGTGCGCCCGCGCGGCCGCGATGGCATCGGTCAATTCCGGTGCATCGGAAAGCATGGCTTTGACGGTGAATTGCGAATCGGACTTGGGTTCGCCATTGGCCTTCAGGAATATCTTCTCAAGCAGCTCGGCCCGCCTTGCCGGGGTCCGCTCACTGGAGGCCTGGCGCAGCCCATAGGCCACTTCCTGAGCTTTCGAACCGCCTTTCTGGGCGGCTAACGTGATGTAGAGATCAAGCGTCAGACCGAACAGGCCGGGCAGGGGCCAATACTGCGATGCAATCCCGGCTTCGGTGTCACCGGCGGACAGCCCGAGCGCTCTGCGCAAGGCAGCTGCGACACCCCCCTGTTGTTCAGCTTCCGCCATGAACCGGCGGATTGCGTTGCGGTTCGCGACGATCTCGCCGAGCAGCGTCTCCAGCCCGGTCTCATCCCCGAGATTGAGCACATAGGAAAAGGCGTCGGCCAGATTGGGATCCTGCTCCGGCGTGGTGGCGGTCAGCAGCGAGCGCCGGGCATCGGCAAGCAATGTCGCCGCGGCGCGATCGTCGAGAACCGAAAAATGTCCGGCGACATTTGCCTCCAGCGGAAACTGGTGCAGCAAGGCTTCGCAGAAGGCGTGGATCGTCTGGATTTTCAGCCCGCCCGGCGTCTCCAGCGCCTTGGCGAAAAGTCGTCGCGCTTCGGCAAGCTTGAGCTCGCCCGGCGTTGCGCCTTCGATCTGCGCTATCCGGCTTCTCAGTTCCTCGTCCGGCAGCACCGCCCATTCGGCCAAGCGCTGGAAGACGCGGTTCGACATTTCGGAGGCCGCCGCCTTCGTATAAGTCAGGCAGAGGATGGCAGAGGGCCGCGCGCCGGAAAGCAGAAGCCGGATAACGCGCTGCGTCAGCACATGCGTCTTGCCGGAACCGGCATTGGCCGAAACCCAGGCCGACCGCGAAGGATCGGAAGCAATCGACTGCTGGATCGTCGTCCAACTGATCCAGGCGCGCGGATCGTCATCTTCAGGAAGTGCGGTCGGATCATTCATCGCCGCCTCCTTCGTCACTCTCGGCCGTCGACCATTCGGACACGCGCGCGAGGTGATCGTAGTCGCCGCCGAAATCGAACTGCTGCGCCGGGATCAGCCGCGACGTGAAGCCGCGCTCGCCCGATTGCAGCAGGGAGACGAATTTGACGAGCTGATCGATCGATTCATTCGCAAGGTCGAGGGCCGACTTTGCCTTGTCGCTGCGCGCAGAGGTCTCGTTGTTGACCACATCGGCACGGAATCGGCTGCCGGGCCGAAGGCGCACATAGATGAGATCCTGCGGCACCAGGCTTCCGGCGTCACGAAACGCACCGGCGCTCAGAGCTGCCGCTTCGAGCGCCAGCTGCGGATCAAGAAGCGCCCGCGCCTGCGCGGGTGATGGATTGGAGCCGGTCTTGTAGTCGATGATGTCGGCAGCGTTAGGCCCGGTAACATCGATGCGGTCGGCAACACCGGTCAGCCGGATATTGATGCGCTCGAGCTCCACGCCGCCGCGGACCTCCGTATAGGTCTTGCGGATTGCCGGCCCGCGCTCGGCTTCCCATTCGAGGAACGCCCGGCCGACCTCGCGGAAACGCGGACGCCACACCGCATCAATGTGCGGCGGCAGATGCCCCATGTCGAAGAGTTCCGTCAGAATCCTCTCCATCGCCTCTGCGGCTTCCGATGTACCGGCAATATGGCCCTCGCGGACAAAGCGGTCGATGATCGTGTGATAGAGCGTCCCGCGTTCCGCAGCACCCGGATCGCGATTGAAGGGATCGACTGCGTCGAGCCGCAGGATGCGCCGAGCGTAAATTGAATAGGGATCGCGCCGCAGGCGGCCGACTTCGCTGAAGGAGTAGGATTTCGGCTGCAATTCCAGAGGCGGGGTGGGCGAGGGCCGTTGCGCCGGTGCCTGGCTCCTGCTTTCGTCGAGCAGGTTCACCCAATGGACGAAACGGTCGCCACGCGCCTTCAATTCCCGCTCGAAAACCTCGCCGCCGAGCGCCAGCAGCCGCTGCAGCCAGCGCGAAGCGACGGTCGGCGTCGAGCCTTGCCGCAACGCGCGCGAATAGATCAGGTGCTGCGTGCCGTTCGCCATCTCGAAGTCGTGCGCGAGCTGACCGATGCGCCGCTCCGGCGGCTCAAGGCCGATTTCCATCTTCATCATTCGTGAGACGAAAGGATTGTTGGCGGTCTGACCCGGCCAGGAGCCTTCATTGAGGCCACCCAGGATCAGCGTATCGACGCTTTGCAGACGCGCTTCGAGTGTGCCGAAGATGAAGACGCGCGGGTGACTGAGGGCGCGTGGTTTGACTGCCTGCCCGGCCGAAAGCGCCGCGACGATATCGATCCATTGCGGCCCATCTGCTTCGATCTGGCCATCCGTCTCGATCACTTCGCCAAGCAGGCTTGCGAGCGAAGCGCCCGCTTCGCCGCTCCACAGGCTGGCAAGATTGCCCCGCTGATCGACCGCGACGGCTTCAAGGGCGCGCCCGGTCCGCTCAGCCCAGTCTGAAAGCGTGAAACTGGCGGTCAATCCTCGGCCACCCGGCCCATGCCGGACAAGCGCCGATGCCAAGGGTTCGGTGGCCGTCGCCACGCGCCGGGCAAGATCGCGTGCTTGCTCCGCCGCCTCCGGCGGAAGCGATTTCCGCCAGTTTGGCGCATGCCTGTCTCGGGTCTGCTCGGAAAGCTGGTGTTCGAGCAGGGGCTCCAGAGCGCTGATGTCAACCTCGGCAACGCCGCCGCGCAAAGCCAGCAGTTCCAGCGCCTCAACGGCTTGCAGGAGCGCGCTCCGCTCAAGGCCAAAGCGAGCGAGGGGGTGTTTGAGCAATGCAACGATAGTGACCGGATCGCCAGGCCGGAGCGTTGCCTCGAGAAGCAATTGCAGAAGCGTTCCCTGCTGCATGGCAGCAAGCGGCGTGCCAGCCGAGTCGTCAGCCAGAATGTCGAAGCGCGAGAGCTCGGACATCACGCGCCGGGCGAGGTTGCGGTCGGGCGTGATAAGCGCTGCCTGGCTTTCACCGTTCCGCCCCGGTTGCTCGAGCGCCAGCCGGAGCGCAATGGCGATCGCGGTTGCCTCCTCCCGCTCGTTTGCGGCTTCGATCAGCGCAACGTTGGAGAAGGCCGATGCCAATGCTTCATCCGGTAGGTTGCTCGCCCAGTCGCCCCAGCCGCTTGTGGCTTCTGCCGGCGCAAGGGCATGCGATAGAATTTCTGCGCGGCGTCTGAGATCCGCCGGCGCCTCTTCAATCGCCGCGACGTCGCTGCGCGTGAGCGTCAGGCGCTTGAGGAGAGAGGAGAGGCCGTATTGCGGATGGCTGCGGCTTGCCGGGTTTTCGCGCTGGCCGGAGGCCGTCTCCGGCGCCACCAGTCGCCAATGCGCCTCCGGCATGGAAAGGTCGAGACCCGGCAGCACGATCACACCTTCGGGCAGATTGGCGACAGCAGCAATGAGGTCTGCGGTCGCGGGCATCGAGCCTGTGGATCCGGCAATGATGATCGGCCCAGCAGGTGTGGCCATTGCAAGCCGGTTCGCCTCCGCGCGCAGGATCGCATTGCGATGCCGCGCCAGTGACGATTTACCGAGTTCGGCAAGCCGATCGGGCCAGAACGTGCCGGCAATCTGCAGGAATTCCGCAGTCAGCTGCCACCAGAGAGCATGATCCTCGACATCGAGCTTCGAGAGCTCGGACCATTCGCGATCCTCGGTCTCAATGGAGTCGATCAGTTCGGCAACGTTGCGGGCAAGCCAGATCGCATCCGCCGGGCTTGCCGGCGCCACCAACGGCGAGTCGGAGTGGATATGCCGCACGATCTCCGGCAGCTTGTTGCGCCAGGCGAGGATGAGGCGGGCAAGCTCCAGCAGGCGCGCCGTGTTCGAAAGCGGCTGAGCGAGGTCAAGGGTTGCAGGCAATGCCTCGTCAAAGTAGCCGCTGTCGTCATCCGTCTCGCCGAGCGGGCGGATGACCGGCAGGATCGCCGAACGGCCGCCGAGAAGATCGACGAACTCCGAACGCAGCACGCGGGCGGCGCGTCGCGTCGGCAGGTAGATCGTCACCCGCGAAAGCGAAAGCGGATCATTCGGGTCGTGCCGGAAAAGCGGCGTGAGCCGTCCGTCGCAGAGTGTCGCAGCCAGCGTTTTCAGGAAGGGCACCCCGGCCGGTATCGTGAATATGCGTGGCTGATGGCGCTCGCTCATGCCTCACGCAAACGTCCGGAATCGCCGGATCGTCTCCTCCGCTTCGTCGATCGCCTCAGGTGTTCCGACTGTCAGCCAATGGCCTTCAAGCATCGTACCCGACAGGCGCCCGCGCTCAATTGCCTTATCGAAGTAGATGTTGAGGTTGAATGCATCATCGGTGGGCGCATCGCCCAGAAACGATGTGTCCATGGCGATCGACCCGGCATAGACGACCGGGTTGGAATCGCCTTCGCGGTAGCGCGCGAGCTTGCCTTCCGGGGAAAGGCTGAAGTCGTTCTTGCCGTTGTGGCCAGTGGTATCCGCGAGCTTGACGCAGAGCATTGCCATATCCATGCGATCCGCGTCGTAGAATCCGGCTAAGCGTCGAAGATTGCTCGGCCGGTCGGAACGCTCCCCGATCCAGAAGAGATCGGCATTGGTAACGAAAACCGGGCCGCGATCGAGCAGCTTCAAGCCTTTTGCTAGGCCGCCGCCGCTGTTCATCAACCGGTCGCGTTCGTCGGAAATGATGATCTCGAGCGCGTTATAAGCCTTCAGATGCGCGACCATCTGGTCGGCGAAATGGTGGACGTTGACGACTGCTTTCTCGACGCCCGCTTCCGCAAGCGAGTCGAGTACGTAGTCGATCATCGGCTTGCCGGCGACCCTCACCAGCGGCTTGGGCATCGTATTGGTGATCGGGCGCATGCGAGTGCCGAGGCCGGCCGCCAGCACCATGGCTTGTTTGATGGTCATCTGATCCGGAACTTATGATTCGCTCTGACCTATTCCAGCCCTTGCGCACCAATCGCGCAAGGGGGCGAGCGCATCATGTTCAAGCGCCAGCTTGAGATAAGAGAGCGTGCGCGGCATGTATTTCATATATCCGGGTTTTCCATCGCGCTGCATCAGCCGCACCCAGAGACCCGCGAGCTTGCAATTGCGCTGGGCCGACATGATCGCCCAGCTTTTCATGAAACCGGGCTCGTCAAAGCCACCTTGAGCGCGGCGGAGCGCGAGATAGTCATTCATGAGCTGCTTGAACAGGACCGGTTCGATCGTGACACGTGCATCCTGTGTGATGGACGCAAGATCATAGGCAGTCGGCCCGATCATCGCGTCTTGAAAATCGATGATGCCGATCTTCTGAATGCCCTCCTTTTCGTCGCGCCAAATGATGTTTGGGGAATGAAAGTCCCGGAGCAGCAAATTCTTCTCGGCCGATGCCAGCTCATCGATGAGCGCATCCCAGATCGCCAGATATTCCTCGCGCTCCGCCTTGCTGGGGGGCGTGCTGCGCCGCCAGGGCAGGTGCCAGTCAAGAACAAGGCGCACTTCCATCTTCATGGCCGTCCGGTCGAAATCCGGGATGTGATGGATGTGCGTCTCGGTGACGGGGATGTCCCGCGGAATTTTCATCCCATGCAGATGCGCCAGACAGGCAACGCTTTCGCGATATCGCTCGGCGATCGGGTTGCCGTCTTTATCGAGCGGGCCCTCGGTGCCGAGATCTTCGATCAGCAGAATGCCTTGGTCGTAGTCGGCCTCGTAAATCTCCGGCGTCGCGAAGTCTCTTTCGCGCAGCACATTGGAGATCGCCACGTAGGGATAGGCGTTTTCGGCTATATGGGCGACCTTCGGATACGGCTTTCCATCAAGTACCGCTGGCCCCTCGGGAAGGGGAGGCCAGTCCATCAGGATCTTCCGGGGTTCCCCATTCGGATAAACGGCTTCATAGGCGCGTGACGACGCGTCACCCGTCAGAAAACGGCGCTTGGCCGTCGGATACCCTGCTTTTCCAAGGAAATCGCGGATCGCCAGAACACGCCGGATTCTTTGCAGCTGCTTGGGCGGTGCCGAGATCGTTGCCCGCCGCCCCTTGTGTTCATGCTCAAGCTTTATCGTGATGCGATCGGCGGGCAGTTCTTCTTCCGCCATCTCCGGCCATTCGACGAGGCATATCCCGTTTTGAAGAGCTTCGTCGAAGCCGAGTTCCTCCAGTTCCGCGCCGTCACCAAGCCGGTAAAGATCGAAATGCGAAACCGGAATGCGAAGATCGTAGGATTGAACCAGCGTGAATGTCGGGCTCGGCACTTCAAGCTGCTCATCATCGGCCATTGCACGCAGGAACGCGCGGGCGAGCGAGGATTTTCCTGCGCCGAGGTCGCCTGAAAGCGCCAGGCATTCACCGGCTTTCAGCGCTAGGACTAGGTCTTCTCCGAAGCGGATCGTTGCCGCCTCGTCTTCGAGGAAAAGCGAGATCGTGCCGTCTGCCGGGTTCATTCTGCTGCTGCGATGGACTGTGGCAGATTGATGGACGGAATCCGGCAAACGACCGTCGTGCCTCTGCCGGGCTGGCTGTCGATTGTCACCTTGCCGTTGTGCAGGCTGACAAAGCTGTCGACGATCGAAAGACCGAGACCTGCTCCGCCACGCTTGCCGCTTTTGGCGCCGGTGGCAAAGCGGTCAAAGACGGTCGCGATCATATCCTTTGAAATGCCGGGACCGCGATCGGTGATGGAGAAGACGAAATCCATGGCCTCGCGATGACATTCGAGGGAGATGGCTGCGCCTTCAGGCGAAAAGTTCGCCGCGTTGGAGAGCAGCTTCAGCAGGATCTGCTTCAACCGCTGAGGATCGGCAACGATAGAGCCGAGATAAGCCGGCGCTGTAATCTCCAGCGCCACGCCGCTTTCCTGCAGCCGGTCGGCAATCTGCATCGAGACATCGTCGAGAAGATCGTTGAGGTCGATCTCCGTATAATTCAGCCTCATGATGCCGGCATCGACGGTGGCAAGGTCGAGGATATCGTTGACCAGCGTCAGAAGCACTGAAGACGATGTGGCAATATGATCGATATATTCGGCCTGACGGTCGTTCAATGGCCCTACGCCCGGCGTCCGCAGCAGATCGGCAAACCCGATGATATTGGTCAGTGGCGAGCGCAACTCATAGGAGACGTGCTGGACGAAATCGTTCTTCAGCTCATCGGCCTTGCGCAGCGCCTCGTTCTTTTCAGTCAAGGCGCGTTCCGCACGGACGCTGTCGGTCATGTTGACGAAGGTCAGCATGGTTTGCGCATTCGGCAACGGAATGACGGCGTAGTCCAGCACAAGTCCCGAGAAGAGTTCGAGCGTTCCCTGGCCGGAGCGGCGCTCGTCGTCGAAGCTGGTGATCAGCTCTGCAAAGGCCTTCCAGCCGTCCGGACGGTCATAGGACGGCAGGCAGGTCTCGCCGATCGCGCGAATATGCGTCCCCGGCTTGGCTTCGGCCTCGGTGATACCCCACAGTACGCGGAAGGCAGGGTTCGAAAGGCGGATACGGCCGTCCGGTCCGAAAACGGCAACGCCCTCGGAGAGATGGTCGATCGTTTCGCCCTGAACCTTGACCAGCGTATTGTAGCGCGTTTCAAGATCGACCTGTTCGGTCAGATTTTCGAAGACCCAGGTCGCCCCGCCCTGCGGATGCGCGGTCGCAAAGACGCGCAGCGTCTGTCCGTTCGGCAGGTGCCAGAGGTCGGTTTGCGTATCGAGCGCCCGGTAGACGGAAAGCGCCGTTTCCTTCCAGCTCTTCCAGTTGAGCTGGTCGGGAAGCTTCTTTGCGGCGCGCAAACGCTCGAGCAGCTCGGCGTTGTCGGGCTTGCTCTCCAGAAAGGCGATATCAAGTTCCCACAGCGCGACGAAGGCCTGATTGTAGAATTGCAGACGGCGATTGCCGTCGAAGATCGCGACCGGCGTTGCAAGCTGATCCAGCGTCTCGGCATGGCTCTTGAGGGTACGCTCGAGCTCGGCGCGAACGGATTCGGCTTCCGAGACGTCGATTGCAATGCCTGCCGAACCGCTCGGCAGCTTCACGTCGACGACGTCGAAGAACGTGCGGTTGCCATGAACAACGGTCGAAATCTTGTCGTGGAAGGGTGATTCGGGCGTGACTCCCGCGCGGATGCGTTCGCGGGCGATTGTCGTCAGGAACTCCCGCCCTTCGTGGACCGCATGTTGCGGGGACTTCGACTCGACGGCGTCTCCATAGGCCTGGTTGACCCAGGTGAGGCGGCCTTCGGTGTCCCGTTGCCACGCCGGCAGGTCGATCGCGTCAAGAAGGCTCTGGAACGCCGAGATGGACGAAATCAGCCGGTCGCGCTCGATCTTCAATTCGGCAAGTTCGGCGCGCAGATTGTTGAGCGCCACAAATCGGACGAAGGCGCGGCCGCCGGATACCCGGCCCTGCGCTTCGAGGATTTCCTCACGATTGGTCTCGACCACCATATCGAAGCTCTGAGCGCCGCTGCGCAGGCGATCGATTGCTCTTTCGAGCTCGGATGCGGAGCGAGGCTTCAGCCAGCGGCCGAAGGCCAGGAAGTCCCCGTCCTGGGGGGCGCCCGTTTCGACCGGAAGCTGGCCGAGCAGTTCGGGCCGCTCGTTGCCGTTCCAGACGACGATACGGCGATTCTTGTCGGCGATCAGCGCCTGATACTGAGAAATACGCTGATGCGCATCGGAGAGGGCAGATCGGATCTCCCGGCTCTCGCTCTCAAGGTTGCCGCGCTGACGCACGACCCACAGCATCGAGAAGAGGGCGGCGGAAATGACGCCGATCACGACGGAAAAACCGACGATCTGGGACGACGTGAAAAGAAGTGTGGAGGCCGCTGCTTTTGCTTCGACTTGGGCAAGAGCGGGCCGCGCCAATGCCGCGATCGCCGTTCCGGCGGCGCAAATCTTCGAGAGCCGCGCCAGCGACCCGGAGCTTTGCTTCGCGGCATTGACGGCCGTGGCAAAAGTATTTTTTCGGCTTGCCCGGAGTGAGCGGATGTCAGGCCGATCGCCGTCTTCCGCCCGTCCAAGCAGGCTGTGAGTCATTTCCGACATCCGCGGTATGTCTCCGTCCTTCAATGTGCCGCATCACGACAAGACATCCCATTTTCGGGCACGGCTGGCCGCGCCACGAATCGAGTTCTAAAACAATACTTCGGAAGAGAATCTGCGGGAAGGTGGCGCCCAAAAAATAAGGTGCCGCATTTGTCAATGCGGCACCATCAAGATATTGTGGATATTGTCCTGCAGATTAATATCTGTAGTGGTCTGACTTAAACGGACCACTCGGCGAAACGCCGATATAGGCAGCCTGTTCTTCGGAAAGCTGTGTCAGTTTCACGCCGAGCTTGCCGAGATGCAGACGCGCAACCTTCTCGTCCAGGTGCTTCGGCAGGACGTAGACCTTGTTTTCGTACTGACCGGGCTTGGTGAAGAGCTCGATCTGCGCCAGGGTCTGGTTGGTGAACGACGCCGACATGACGAAGGACGGGTGGCCGGTCGCGTTGCCGAGATTGAGCAGGCGGCCTTCCGAGAGAAGGATGATGCGGTTGCCCTTCGGGAACTCGATGAGGTCGACCTGCGGCTTCACATTCGTCCACTTCAGGTTCCGGAGTGCGGCAACTTCGATTTCGTTGTCGAAGTGACCGATGTTGCCGACGATCGCCATGTCCTTCATTTGACGCATATGGTCGATGCGGATGACGTCCTTGTTGCCGGTCGTGGTGATGAAGATATCGGCGGAGGAAACGACGTCCTCGAGCAGAACGACTTCATAGCCGTCCATGGCAGCCTGCAGCGCGCAGATCGGATCGGCTTCCGTGACCTTGACGCGTGCGCCGGCGCCCGAAAGCGAAGCGGCGGAACCCTTGCCGACGTCGCCGTAGCCGCAGACGACGGCAACCTTGCCGGCCATCATGACGTCGGTGCCGCGGCGAATGCCGTCCACCAGTGATTCCTTGCAGCCGTACTTGTTGTCGAATTTCGACTTGGTGACCGAGTCGTTGACGTTGATCGCCGGGAAGGGCAGCAGGCCTTTCTGGCTCAGCTGGTAGAGGCGGTTGACGCCCGTGGTGGTTTCCTCGGTCACGCCCTTGATCGCGTCGCGCTGCTTGGTGAACCAGCCCGGCGAAGCGGCGAGGCGCTTCTTGATCTGTGCAAAGAGGATCTCTTCCTCTTCCGAATGCGGGTTCGAGAGCACATCCTCGCCGGCCTCGGCTCGCGCGCCAAGCAGAATGTACATGGTCGCGTCGCCGCCATCGTCGAGGATCATGTTGGAGACGCCGCCATCGGCCCACTGGAAGATCTTGTCGGTGTAGACCCAGTAATCTTCGAGCGACTCGCCCTTGACGGCAAAGACCGGAACACCGGAAGCGGCGATTGCGGCGGCGGCATGGTCCTGGGTCGAAAAGATGTTGCAGGAGGCCCAGCGGACTTCGGCGCCGAGGGCGACGAGCGTTTCGATCAGGACGGCGGTCTGGATCGTCATGTGCAGCGAGCCGGTGATGCGCGCGCCCTTCAGCGGCTGCGACTGGCCGAATTCGGCGCGGCAGGACATGAGGCCGGGCATTTCGGTTTCGGCGATCGTGATTTCCTTGCGGCCAAAATCCGCCAGACCGATATCGGCGACGACATAATCTTTTTCAGTGCTCATCGAGGTCTCCAGCTGAAAAGCGTCTCAAAATCAAGGCGCGCTATTGACGGACGCAATAGCGAATGCGTGCTTCAAGCACGTCCATAACCGCCCGTTTAGCAGGCTTCCAGACTGATGGCAACAGGGATATAAAGAAGTCTTTATATGTTTATATGAGGGTAGAGAGGGCTAGATCTCTTCGCCGAACTTGTTCTGGATCAGTTGATCAAGCGCGTCGAGTGCTTCGGACGCCTGATTGCCGCTCGCGGAGACCAGAACGGTCGTGCCTGGACTTGCAGCCAGCATCATCAGCCCCATGATTGAGGTCCCGCCGACGGTCATGCCGTCCTTGGAAACCGTGACGGCGGCATCGAAGGTTTCGACCATCTGAACGAACTTGGCGGAGGCGCGTGCGTGAAGGCCGCGCTTGTTGATGATGAGCAGTTCCCGGGAAAGCGAGGTCATGACAGGAGCGGTGCTCACTACTTGCCGCTCAGAACGCGGCTGGCGACGTTGATGTATTTGCGCCCGGCCTCCGACGCTTCGATCAGCGCCTTTTCCATGTTGTTTTCGCCGCGCACGCCCGCAAGCTTGATCAGCATCGGCAGGTTCATTCCGGCAATCACTTCGGTATGGCCGCTGTTCATGACCGAGATAGCAAGATTGGAAGGGGTGCCGCCGAACATGTCGGTGAGAATGACGACGCCGTGACCGTCGTCTGCGCCGGATACCGCCTGCAGGATATCCTGGCGTCTCTGATCCATGTCATCTTCGGGGCCAATGCAGACCGTCTCGATAAATTTCTGAGGACCGACGACATGCTCAACCGCATGACGAAACTCTTCAGCCAGCTTGCCATGAGTGACAAGCACAAGTCCGATCATGATTAAAATGCTCCCAATGGCAACAAACGGTGGCCCAAATATCGCAATGCAGCAATCGCGTCCACCGGTGGGGGCACATCTTGGCCATCAAAAGCTGAAGTGCAAGATAAAAATGCAGACATATGCCCGAGTCGCCTATGGAGCAGGCATCACCGGCCAATATCCGGCGCCCTTGCCATCAAGACCGCGAGAGGAACCGGCGTGCTTGCCAACAATCGCACCGCCGGTAGCGAAAAGTCCTCGGCGAGCTGCGCCACCTCGTTGTCCGGCGGTAACCTGGTTTCGCCTGATGCGCTGCCAGGCAGTACCGCGTAATGCATCGGGGCGGCGGAAACACTATCGCACTGCACGATACCGGTACCCCGCAGTTCGATCAGACCGCGGATTGACGGAGGGCACTCGGCGATGATTGCTCCATCGCGTTTCGACAGAAACACCTGATCATCGGCGACCAGCGAGGCCGGGAGCCCGATCCGCTTGGCTTCCGTGATGCAGGCGAAAGCCAGCATGGATTTGCCCCAGCCCGAGGGGCCAGCAAAGATGAGACCGGTTTTGTTAATGACGATCGCCGTGGCGTGAATATTGAGAGCGGCGCCCATGATCATGCGACTGAATCGGCGGGCAGGGCGAGAATGAAGCGAGCGCCGATCACTTCCGCCGTTTCGGCATCGATGATGTTTTCGGCCCGCAGCGATCCGCCGTGAGCTTCGGCGATCTGGCGGCTGATGGAAAGCCCGAGGCCGGAATTCTGCCCGAAGCCCTCCGACTCGGGCCGGTCGGTGTAGAAGCGCTCAAAGATGCGGTCGATATTCTCGGCCTGAATACCGGGGCCATTGTCATCGATATAGACAATGCAGCGTGAGCGCGTTCGAAACAGCCGGACGGTGATCCTGCCCCCCTCATCCGGGACAAAGGAGC
>NZ_JBNDHT010000092.1:0-27261 GCF_056755115.1 Rhizobium sp. SVR5-2C
ATTATATCCAATCAACAAATATTCTAGAACTCGCGTCATCGTCGTCGCTGTCCGATCTCAAGGTTCGAAGCGGCATTGGCCAACGCAAATTATGGGAAGACATGACCGTGGAAAAAGTCGTCATTATCACTGGCGCATCGCAGGGCATCGGCGCTGAAATCGTCAAGGGCTTCCGCGACCGCGACTATCGGATCGTCGCGAACTCGCGCGGCATCAAGCCGTCGGACGATCCAAATATTCTGACCGTGGCCGGTGACATCGGCGATCCGGCGGTCGCGCAACGCATCGTGTCCGAAGCAGTCGCGCGCTTTGGCCGGATAGACACGCTGGTCAACAATGCGGGGATCTTCATTCCCAAGCCGTTCACCGAGTTCACCGTCGAGGACTATCATGCCATCATGAACGTCAACATGGCTGGCTTCTTCCACATCACGAAGCTTGCCCTCGCCCAGATGGAAAAGCAGAAGAGCGGACATGTTCTCACCATCACTGGCAGCATAGACAACGGGACCAGCAATGGAGGGCTGGGGCTGGCCGCGATGACCAAGGGTGGACTGAATGCTGTCACCCGGGCGCTGGCGATCGAATATGCCAAGAGCGGCATCCGCGTGAACGGCGTAGCACCTGGCGTCGTCAACACGCCGATGCATCGTGTGGAAGACCATGAGATGCTTGGGGGCTTCCATCCGCTCGGGCGCATCGGTGAACCCAGCGAAATCGCCGGCGCCGTATTGTTCCTGGAATCTGCCGGATTCGTTACGGGCGAAATCGTGCACGTCGATGGCGGCAGCCACGCCGGTCGATGAAGACGGTAATCGGGCCCTCTGCGCCCGTCGCAAAGGGCCCGACGGGAGACGCCATCAATACCTGACATAGGAGCCTTTACGATGATCTATGAACTTCGCGTCTATCGCTGCATTCCCAACCGGCTGTCGGCGTTGTTGAAGCGATTCGAAACAAAGACGATTCGGATATGGGAGAAGCACGGCATCCGGCAGGCGGGCTTCTGGACAACGGTGATCGGCGAATCCAATCAAGAGCTCACCTACCTTCTGGCGTGGGAGTCGCTTGCCGAGCGCGAGCTGAAATGGACCGCCTTCGTTAGCGACCCCGAGTGGTTGGCAGTCCAAGCCGAAACCGAACAGGATGGGCCTATCGTCGCCGACGTGAAGAGCTCAATCTTACAGCCCACCGCGTTCTCAAGCGTGCGTTAAGCAATAAGCGTCGCTTAAAGTTTCGGGTTAGGGGCGGCTGGCTGCGACCGGCTAGTCGTAATCACCTAATAGATGAGGCATCAGGAAGCGTATTCGATCAAAGTGTAAATAATCGAGTAACCGGATTTGAAACGGCCCTTGCTACACAAGGCTTCATTTCCGAGACGCCGACTATGATCCTTGAATTGCAGAATGCCATTCTTGAAATGATCGCCCGAGGCGAAGCTCTGGCGAGCACGGTATCAACTCTTTGCACAACCGTGGAGAACGCGATCCCCGGGGTGATCGCCTCTGTCTTGCTTTGCGACGGAGCCCACCTGCACACGCTGGCCGCGCCATCGCTTCCTCCGGGTTACTCAGCTCTAGTTGACAATCTTATTGCCGGGCCGTGTGCGGGTTCTTGCGGCACGGCAGCTTTCCTTGGAAGCGCCGTCGCGGTCGACGACATTGAAACGGACCCCAGGTGGATCGGTTACAAAACGTTCGCTCTTGCGCTTGGACTAAAAGCGTGCTGGTCGAGTCCGATCAAGAGCGGCGAGCGCGTCGTCGGTACATTTGCCTTCTATTACCGTGAGAAGCGTGGGCCGAGTGAACTTGAGCAAAAGGTCGTGGATGCCTGTGTCCACCTCTGCTCAATCGCTATCGAGCGGGAAGAACGGGTCGCCGAACGTCAGCGCCTCACATACACAGACGCGCTGACCGGCCTGCCCAACCGAGCAGCATTCGATATGGCCCTCCGAAAAAAATCCGATCCGGGCAGTGACCGCTGGGGCTTGGTCCTGGCCGACGTCGACAATCTGAAGTTGGTGAACGATACATTTGGCCATGCGGCGGGCGATGCTCTGATCCGTGTTGTGGCTGAGCGGATTGCAGAAGCCGCCGGCCGGGAGCACACGTATCGCTTGGGCGGAGACGAATTTGCCGTCATCATCATCGGTGGAGACAAAGCCGATGTCAGGCGGCAAGCAGCTCAGATCCTGGAGATGCTTGAGTCCCCCACAAGCTGCGCCGGCCACGTCGTGTTTCCATCGGTCACGCTGGGCGGCGCTCTGGGTCCGGGCGATATCGATCCTGAGCGGGTGCGGCAGAATGCAGATATCGCTCTGTATCACGCGAAAGAACACGCCCGCGGTCGGTTTGTCGAATTCCATTCAGGGCTCGGGACCGCATTGACGCGCCGGTTTCGGGCCGTGCGTGACGTGAGCGTCGCTCTGTCTGAGGATCGGATTGAAGCCCATTATCAACCGATCGTGCGCCTTGATACGCGCGATACCGTCGGTTTTGAGGCACTTTGCCGGATGAAGACCCGATCGGGCGAAATGATTGCCGCGGCGCATTTCCACGAGGCGACGAAAGACGCTCACGTCGCTGCGACTTTGACCGAACGCATGTTGCGCAAGGTCGCGAAAGATATGCGCGGTTGGCTCGACGAAGGACTGCCGCTGCAACATGTCGGCGTTAATCTATCAGCCGCTGACTTCCACAAGGGAGGGTTGGCAGATAAAATACGCTACATCTTTGAAAATGCGGGCGTTCCGCTCAAGCACATAATCCTGGAAGTGACCGAATCTGTTTATCTCGGGCGGCCCGACCATGTCGTGGCCAACGAGATTAAAGCCTTGCGCGCAGAAGGACTGAAGGTCGCGCTGGACGACTTTGGAACCGGCTATGCCTCCCTGACGCATCTGCTGACGGTGCCTGTCGATATCATCAAGATCGACAAATCCTTTATAGATCGAACGCGGGCGGGGGATGCCGGGATGGTGATCGTCTCGGGCCTCATTTCGATAGCAGCCGATCTCGGATTGTGCGTCGTGGCTGAAGGCATCGAGGACGAAGAGCAGGCGAATCGTCTTGTAAGCCTGGGATGCAAGCTCGGCCAGGGTTATCTCTTCGCGAAGGCGATGAGCGGGTCGAACGCCGGACGGTTTCTGTCCGCGCATGGCCAGCCGCTCGTGCACGCGCGCCAGCCCGGGACTCTCAGTTACTGGAACTGAGGAAAACTATTGTCGCTCCTTGATTTCGTCGATCTATAGGTCAAATCCTTTCAGAAAGATCATCAATGCTCAGACGCATCCAATTGAGCCAATTGCGGGTCGGCATGTTTGTCAATGACATGGAGTTTGCCACGCAAGCAGATGCGGCGCGCTTCAAGCCATTTCTGGTATCGGGATCAGATGTCAGGAAGCTAATAGAAGGGCACGTCAGAAGCGTGGTCATCGACATTACAAAGGGGCTGGATGTCGCCGCGCCTGCGCAACGGACAGATGCCGCAAGCTTTGAGGCGACTTTGCTGACTGTATTTACGCTCAGTGAAATCAGCCGCGCGAGGCAATCAATTCACGAGGTCACCCCGCATTTGCATGATGTGCTCGACGACGCTCGTCTGAATGCTGGTTTCGCGGACAAGGCAGCAAACTCAGCAGTGGCGCGTATCATGTTGGAGACGCTCAACAATGCGGGCGCATTAATCGCCGTGGCGAGGCTGAAGGAAAAGGATGAAGTCACCTTCCTTCATTCGCTGGCCGTCAGCGCGTTGATGATCGCATTTGCACGTGTTCTCGGCCATGGAGAAGATGATGTGCGCGTCCTTGGCCTCGGCGGTCTCGTGCACGATCTTGGGAAGATGGCCATTCCCGATCAGATTCTGAACAAGTCGGGCAAGTTGACCAAGGAGGAGATGGATCTTGTCCGCGCTCATCCGCAACACGGCTTTGAAATGATCGCATCGGCAGGTACCGCGCCACCTGAAGTCCTCGATATCTGTCGGTTCCACCATGAACGCTATGATGGGGGCGGTTATCCCGACCGCCTGTCCGGAAGGCAGATACCCTACGTTGCTCGCGTCGCCGCTATCTGTGACGTCTATGAGGCACTGACGACCATCCGCCCTTACAAGCGAGCCTTCTCACAGGCTGAGGCCATCAGTATGATGATGAACTCTCCCGGGCACTTTGACCAAAAACTTCTATCGGCCTTTGTTTCCAAGATGGTCATCAGTGGAACGCTCCACTAAGACGGGAAGCACCACGTCACGGAGCGTCTTTAGGAGGTTAAGGTCAGGAACACGGTCACTAACTGTCATCGATCCGATCTAACCGGGCGTCGATCCGCTGGGCTGGCGAATTCGGCTTGACGCACAACCCAATGACACGTCCTCGAGCTCGGCGAGCATTCCGTTTTGTATAAGAAAACGCCGAAAATTCTCTCTGACAGAGGCGGGAGAAGCCTGCTCTTTGGCGGCGTCGCAGTGCTGATCATGTCCGGGTGGATGGTGCGGCTCTGAAGAACGGGCTTCTCTCCGTCGAACTCATTCGTGAGATCCCAGAGGCGTTGAAGCCGCGGAAGATCGAGATCCAGACTAACCCGGCTCTTGTACAGTCGGTCGCCCCCGCGCAGATCGCAGCGCAGAAGGCCGCGTAATCAGACCATTGGAGAAGGGGCGCCGTCGCGACGGCGCCCAACGACAACATTCCGGGTTGGGAAGGAGAGCGTCATGAAACCCGATATGTTCAAACACCCTTTGCGTATCCTCGTTGGCCTCGGTTATCCGGCCGAAGTTCGCAGCGTCATGGACGCCTATCGACACCTTTGCGAATGGCCTGCATCGCTTAGGGATAATGTGCATTCAGTTGCGCTGAAAGCTTGCAGCACGGCAAGCGTGGCGAGATCGAAGCGGAGACGGCGCGCGGCCTTTTTGCCGCTTTCGCCGAGAAACACGATCTGCTCGCGCCGGAGATCGGCGGGATCGTGGCATCTCGCCGGAACCACGACAAAGATCCCCACGTTCGATGAGGCCGCGATGATACGCGACATGCTGCAGCAGGCTGCCAGCAACGCGATGGCAATGGGACCGGCAGTCTTGGCCCAGGGACTGAAACTTCGCCGTCCGATGGACGTTGCGAGGGCAAAGCGTCTTACTGTCGATGATAAGCGAACAATCCTAGCTTCATGGGCCTCTGACTACTACGCGGTGGAATCGCAACCCGCCCTCCGCCATCTGCCCGGAACACCTGCGCCGGTTTCGCTAAACGAGGTGCGGGTTGCGTTACGGGAAATCGACCGCAAGTACGGTTGCTGATCAGCATCAGCACGCCAGCTGTTGTCATCAGTGTGCCGGAAGAGGAGGGATTGGATGGGTTCCCTTCTATATAGCGAGCACCGAGAGGGACACTGCCGCCCAGCTCTTATGCAAGACGCGTCTATGGGAGATCGGGGATTGGCTCGATAGAAGGCAAGCCAACGGCCCCGTCGATTGCTCGACGGGGCCGCCCATGTGACTGGCAATGATCAGGAAGGAGCTCAGATCGAACCAGCCGGGGTGACCGGAGGAAAGTCCTTGTCCGGATCGAAAACGTTGTTGAAGAAGTTGGTCAGCGAATACATGGCGACCAGCGCGACGATCTCGATGATGTTTGCTTCGGTAAAGCCGGCATCGCGGACGGCTTTTAGATCGGCATCGCTGACTTGTCCACGGGTTTCGATGACCTTGCCAGCGAACTGGACGGCGGCGTCGCGCTTGGGATCATTGGCATGTCCCTTGCGGGCCAGGATGATGTCATCGGCCGGCAGCTTGGCCATATGCTCTGCGGTGAAGCTGTGCACCGTCAGGCAGTAATTGCAGCCGTTCACTTCGGAAACGGCAAGGCCGATGCTATCGCGGGTCTTGACGTCCAGCGCCTTGGTCAGCGAGCCAAGCAGGGTAGCCCATGCGTTGAACGCAATCGGGCTCTGTGCGAAGGCTGCCATCATGTTGGGCGTGAAGCCGATATTCTTGGTGAATGCGTCCAGGGTCGGCTTGGATTCGGTCGGCACCTGTTCCGGCGTCAAAACGGTCGTACGGGTCATTGTAGTCTCCTTAACTTCATGAGTTCTTTGTGATTCACGCGAAATCGAGAACATCGGCGACCGGCATGCGGGGCTTTTGCGGCCAGTTGCCGGCACGTTCCGGCCCTATGGTCAGTAGCATCACCGGGATTTCATCGTCGGTCAGGCCGAATTCGCGGTGCACAGGTTCGGCATCGAAACCGATCATCGGCGTCGAACCCCACCCCAGCGAGCGGGCCGCATAGATGATCGCGGCCGCGCCGAAGGTAGCGGTGCGGACGGCCTCGTCACGATCCTGTTGCGGCTGATTGTCATAGATCCGGCGAGCGTTGATTTCCCATTCCGGGACCATGTGTGCTGGCATGATGCCGGCTTCCACCACCGGCGCCAGACGCGCCGGGACGGTGCTGGCGTCGGCCAACTTGCCAATGACGATGAAGGTAACGGCAGCGTCCGTGACCGCCGGCTGATCCCACGCCAGTGCTCGCAACCGAGCCTTGGCTTCAGGCGTACGCACGGCGATGAAACGCCAATTCTGCAGGTGGAAGGATGTCGGCGCCGACGTTCCGATCCGTACCAGATCACGGATCTGGTCGTCACTGAGCGTAGCGGCGGGATCGTAGTATTTGGCGGCGCTACGGCTCAGAAGGGTCTCAATGACCGCGTTCGTCGGGATGGAACTTGCGCTTGCGTCCGTGGGCCGGGGGGTGGCGGCGTCTCCGCTCTGTCCGGCGTATGCGTGGCTCCTTGCGGCGGCGCCGATGGCAGGATCGGCGGTGACTGTGGCGAGGCAATTCATTTGGGGGCTCCTTCATCAGGTGATTACGGAGCCCAGTTTACGGATAGTCATGCAAACTTCGAGACTTTATAAGATCAATATAGCGCTCGAAAGGATCAATCTGACGTCTGCAGGTTGCGAGCCGCGCCCGATTGCTTGTCATCATGCGCCAGTCGGCGCCAGTCGCCCGGCGTCATCCCCATCCTTTCTGTAAACACGCGCCGGAATGCGGAAACGGACTGATAGCCAACTGCCTCGGCCACGGCCTCGGTGCTGATCGCCGGTTTCTTCAGCTCATTGGCTGCCAGACTCATGCGGAGATAGGGCGGAGCGACCCAGCCTGTCTTGAAAATGCCGCATGAACGTAGCGCGCGACATGCCGCACAAGTCCGCTAGATCAGGAAGCTTCCAAGAGCTCGTCGGATCGGCGAACATCGCTGCAA
The DNA here is from genome assembly GCF_056755115.1 of Rhizobium sp. SVR5-2C. Classification (NCBI taxonomy): domain Bacteria; kingdom Pseudomonadati; phylum Pseudomonadota; class Alphaproteobacteria; order Hyphomicrobiales; family Rhizobiaceae; genus Rhizobium; species Rhizobium sp. SVR5-2C. The sequence continues at coordinate 7,263 of NZ_JBNDHT010000092.1, forward strand.
TTGCCGGCGCCAGCCGCGGATGCCCGGCTAGTGCCAACAAACCTTCCTGTGAGCTGCCTCCTTCGCTCGCCGCGCGCATCACCAGTGCGAACAGGACCGAAGAAAGCGCGTTGAGAACAGCTCGTCCTCCAGCTCTATCACCGGCGGACTCCATTCGCATCAGACTCACCAGACTTGCGAGTTCGTTGGAGGCGGCGCCGTTTCCGTCCCCTCCTCCACGGCCGTTCATTGCCTGGGTTACAAGAGTCGCGGGCATGTAGTTCCGGATCAACCGGTCATGGGGCGGCGTGATGAAAAATCGCCCACACATCAAATCGAGTTGCTCACCCTCACCGTCGTTCTCGCTCAGCGTCCATCCGGCAGACCCCACGCGTTCCTGGGTACGTATGGGCTTTTGTCCGCTACCGTCGTGCAACGTATGTTTCGCACCATGGGGCAGCAGCACGACGTCTCATTTCACCAGCTCTCGTGCCGTTCGCGTCTCCGGATCCTCGATAATGGCGCGGCCCTGGACAATTACGTGGTAAGGAATTTCGTTCGGTGCCGCCTGCTCCCAGACAATGCGCCAAGGAGCACCATAGACGCAGCGAACCTCGAGCTGGCCGGTTACGGTAACGATCTGCAGGAGGTGGCTTAGCCAGTCGCCCTTCGACATAAGATCTCTTGAGTTTGAACGCCTCAAGCATTCTATCATAGCCGCGCGTGGTTCAAGCACGCATGAAACGTTGAGATCACCGACGTGCGAACTTTCGAACTCGCCTTTTCCAAAAGGCCCGAGCCCCGATGCGCCGCCAAGAGGCACCGGCGTAACGAGCAACCTTGCCGTCGTCATGGCTTGTCCCCTGCCGGTGCGGGCGTGGTCACCAATGAGTCGGCGTCGGCACGTCCACCAAGCCGCGCGCGCAGGCACCTGACCCGCTCGGTAACCCAATCCGCCGTCAGGCGATTGATGACGTAGAAGCTCGGGGTGAAGATCAGCCCGAAGACGGTCACGCCGATCATCCCGAAGAACACCGCGACGCCGAGCGCCTTGCGCATCTCCGATCCGGGGCCTTCCGAGATAATGAGCGGAAGCACGCCCAGAATGAACGCGATCGACGTCATCAGGATCGGACGGAGACGCTGATGGGCCGCTCGGGTCGCAGCTTCCCAATGCGTCAAACCTTCGGCTTCCCCCTGTCTCGCGAACTCGACGATAAGGATTGCGTTCTTGGCTGCCAGTCCGATCAACACCACCAAGCCGATCTGGCTCAGGATATTGTTGTCCATTCCGAGCAGGTTGATGCCCAGGATGGCGGCGAGCAGACACATTGGCACGATGAGTATCACCGCCAAGGGTAGCACCACGCTCTCATACTGGGCGGACAAGAGCAGGAAGACGAAGAGCACTGCCAACCCAAAGACGTAGATCCCCGTATTCCCCGTTTGCTTCTGCTGGTAGGAGAGCTCGGTCCACTCGACGCCCATGCCTTTCGGCAGAACGCGCTCGGCTATCTCCTCCATCGCTTGCAGCGCCTGGCCGGACGAATATCCTAAAGCGACGTCGCCCTGTATCTCCGCGGCGGGGTACATATTGTAGCGCACGACGCGATACGGGCCGGATTGCTTTTGAACATCGGCGATGGCGCCCAGCGGAACCATCTTTCCAGTTTCTGAGCGCGTCCGGAGTTGAAGGACGTCGGCGGCCGATTGCCGGTACGATGTATCCGCCTGAGCGATCACCTGCCACGTACGGCCGAGATAGTTGAAGTCGTTTATGTAAGTCGAGCCCAGATAGGTGCCGAGCGTCGAGAATATGCGATCCACGGGAACGCCAATCTGTTCCGCCTTCTCCCGATCAATCGTTACATGGAGACGCGGCGTCGCGGTGTTGTAGGTGGTAAAGACGCCCCTTAACGCGGGATGCCTGTTCGCTTCGGCGATCACATCCTGCGCGGCCTTTTCCAGCGCCGCGTAGCCGAGACCCGTGCGATCCTCGATTTCCATCTTGAACCCGCCGGTAGTGCCGATACTCCGGACCGGTGGCGGGGCGATCACGATGACGTTAGCGCTTGTTATCTTCGAGAAGGCCTCGCGGAGCTTGTCCGCCACATCATCGACCGTCGCGTCGCGTTCAGCCTGCGGCTTCAGGAAGACTGGAATGAGCGCCGCGTTCGAAGCGTTGGTAAAGGTCGCGCCGTCGAAGCCGGCGAAGGTCAATGAATGATCAATTTCGGGAAGGGATGCTGCAGCCGCCTGAACCTGCCGGGCGATTTCGGTCGTCCGCGCAAGGGACGATCCTGGAGGAAGCTGGAGGGCGTTGAGCAGCATGTCCTGGTCCTGCGACGGAACAAATCCTTGCGGCGTGACATAGAAACGCCAACCGGTGACGATGATGAGCAAGCCATAGATGACCGCTAGCATTACGAGGCGCCTGACGAGCTTGCCAGTTAATCGGCCGTAGTGCACCGAGAGACCGTCGAACAGATGGTTGAACCATCTGGCGAACCGGCCTGGCGAGCCGAGGATGCCTGGCCTGGCCTTCGATCTTTTGTCGGCCGGTTTGAGCAGCAACGCGGCCAGTGCCGGCGACAGCGTTAGCGAGATGAAGGCGGACACCATCGTGGCCGAGACGATCGTCAGCGCGAACTGCTTGTAGAACTCGCCCGAGAGGCCCGGAATGAAGGCCGTCGGCAGGAAGACACCGCAGAGCACGAGGGCGATTGCGACCAGCGCGCCGGACACCTCCGTCATCGTCTTGTGAGCCGCTTCCTTCGGCGAGAGATTCTCCTCGACGATGAGCCGTTCGATGTTCTCGACCACGACGATTGCGTCATCGACAACAATACCGATCGCCAGCACCATCCCGAAGAGCGACAGGCTATTCAGTGAGAAGTCAAACGCGGCCATCGTGGCGAAGCTGCCGGTCAGCGAGATCGGGATGGCAAGCAACGGCACGATCGCGGCCCGCCAACTCTGCAGGAAGAGCAACACGATCGACGAGACGAGAAGAAGCGCGATGAAAAGGGTGTGCTTCACCTCCTCGATCGAGGCGGACACAAACTTGAGCGGGTCGTCGGCGACTGCATATGACATCCCCGGCGGGAACTCTTTCGACAGCTCGGCCACGAGTGCCTTAGCTCTGTCCGCGGTCGCCAGCGCGTTCGTTCCGGGTTGTTGCTGCAGGACCAGACCGATCGCGTTGCGGTCGTCGAAGAATGCATTCGTCGAATAGTCCTGGGCGCCCAGCTTGACCGTCGCGACGTCGCGCAACCGTGTCAGCCTGCCACCTTCATGCCGCTTGACAATGATGTTGCCGAACTGCTCCGGGGTGGCAAGGCGCCCTTCGGTATCCACACCGAGCTGATAGGCATTGGCCTTCAGGCCGAAAGGCGGCTGGCCGATGATGCCGGCTGCGACCTGGGCATTCTGGCCGCGAATGGCCGTAATGATCTCTTCGACTGTCAAATTCCTCGCCGCTGCCTGATCCGGGTCGATCCAGATCCGCATCGCGTAGTCGCGCCCGCCAAATCGCACCGTATCGCCAACGCCGGGAACCCGCTTGATACGATCGTTGATTTGCAGCGTCACGTAGTTCGAGATGAAGTCCGTATCGAGTGAGTTGTCCGGCGAGTAAAACGCAAAACCCACGAGCGTGTCTGGGGATATCTTACGTACGGTGACCCCGATCTGCCTGGTCTGATCGGGCAATCGCGGAAGCGCCTCGTCGACCCTATTCTGGACGAGGACCTGCGCTTCGTTGACGTCGGTGCCGAGCGCGAACGTGATGGTGATCGTCACCGAGCCTTCGCCGACCGAAGAGGTCGACATGTAGAGCATGTTCTCGACGCCGTTGATTTGCTGTTCGAGTGGAACAGCTACGGTCGAAGCCATCGTCTCCGCCGTCGCGCCGGGAAACCGTGCGCTGACGAGGATCGTCGGCGGCGCGACCTCCGGGTACTGACCGACCGGCAACCACGGATAGGCCACCAAACCAGCCACGGTGATGAGAATCGCGAGCACAGCCGCGAAAATTGGACGCTCGATGAAAAAGTGCGGAAAGCGCATGGTCGTTCCTCAAGGTTATTCGGTGACGGTCGCGGCGGAAGGTTCCGGCTCGGCGACCGCTGGTGTCGCTGGGCCCCCGTCGGCGTTGCGCGGCTCGATCGCTGTGCGGTGCGGGACAACTTTCATTCCCGGCTGGAGCTGGGTAATGTGGTCGAGGATAACGAGATCGGCGAGAGCAAGACCGCTCTTCACTGCCCGCAGTCCAAGAAGCTCCGGACCGGTCTCTACCGTGCGCTTCGCTACGGTGCCGTCAGGCGCGAGCACGAAGACCTCCTTCAACGATTGTCTGGTGATGATCGCTTCGTCGGGTACGAGCATGGCGCTATAGCTACCGGACCCGAGAAGGCGGGCTCGCCCGAACATTCCAGGGGTCAGAAAATGATCGTGATTGTCGACGACAGCGTGAGCCTCGATCGTTCCCGATTCGATGTCGACGGCGTTGTCGACGAACACCATCTTCCCGTGATGTGAGAAAGTGGTTTCGTCGGAGAGCCTTATATCGATCGGGTTTTCGAAGTCCCTCGAGAGTTGGCGTTGCCCCTGTTGTGCCTGCCGGAGATACTTCAGATAGAAGCTCTCGGCTCCATCGAAGACAAACCAGATCGGGTCGAGTGATACGATTGTCGTGAGCAGTGTGCTCCCCGCCTCGACATGGTCACCGATCGAAACGCGACGGCTTGAAACGCGTCCGGTTATTGGGGCTCGAACCGTCGTCCAATCGTAGTTCAGTTCGGCAGCTTCCAATGCCGCTTTCGCAGCATTGAGCTCGGCGGTCGCCGTACGAAGACGCGTCTGATCGGCCTCCAGCTTTTCCCTGCTGACGGTACTCGTGGCTGCGAGTGCCGCCGAACGCGCCTCTGTCGAGATTGCGTTCTCACGCGTCGCCGCGGCGCTCTCCACCGCTGCCCGCGACTGATCGAGCACGGCCTTGTAAGGGCGCGGATCGATGATGAAGAGCGGTTCGCCTTCTTTAACATCCTGTCCGTCGCGGAACAGGATCTGGGTGACCTGCCCAGAAACTCGCGCGCGCAGCTCGACCGACTGCGGAGCCTTGAAGTGTCCGATATAATCGTCCCAATCGACGACGTTTCTCGACAGTGGATTTGCGACGGACACTTGCGGCGACGGCGGTGGCGGCGGCTCCTCCTGGGAGCAGGCACTGACCATTAACAGCAAAGCAAAGACGGCTGGAATACGAAGCATAGTTATCCCCTTCAGCGAGCGCTTCAATAGCGCCGCCACATAAGTTTACGGTCGACGATGAAAACTTCGAGACCGGAAGGGCTCAATTAGATGCCCAAAAGGATCAATGAGACATGTGTAAAGCCTCGGACCATGGCGCTTTGTCATTGACGTCTAGGACAAAGACAGCGAGTAGCTTTGCCGGCTCGGTCTTGCTCGCGTTGCGGCTGATCGAGTGGGTCGCGCCCGGCGGTTCCGACCAGCTCTCACCTGCCCGATAGATTCGCGTCTCGCCGTCATTCACCTTCGACTCGATCGCGCCTGAGATCACATAGGCGTAGATGAAAGCCGACTTCGCATGCGTGGGGGGTACAGAGGCTGCGCCGGGTGCGTAACCGACTTCCACGGCGATCAGCGACTCGCCGGGGATATTGGGAATGGCCGCCTCGAAGTTGTCCGTGATGGTTTGCCCGTCGCCGTCACTGGCCGAGACGGGGCCGGCGATCGAGGTGGCGAGGAGCGTGCACGCGGCGGAAATGACGGTTCGGAACTTCACGAGTTTTCTCACACTGAGTATCAGTTGATCTTTGTTCTTTATGCCGCCGTCCCTTGCACCGCTGCACCGCTGGAGGCCCAAAGTCACGGTTGATGTCGGCCCACTTCGGCAAGGCCGACCTCCCGGGCGTGCACCGATGACCCGATGGGTTTGACGTCATACTTTTGATGGTAGGCGTCCCTGATCTCGTCCTGGCCGCGAGGAGGGCGAGCAAAGATATGGGCCGGCAACAGCAGCGGGCTGATCGAAGTGGTTTCGATTTTGACTACGTGATCGACAGGGTACTCGGGGCCGTTCGTCGCCCGAACCCGGTTGGCGATCATCAGATAGCTCATCATTTTTCGGAGGCCTTTGCAGACGCGCCAACATAGGAAGCACGCGTGAAGTTCGTCGTGCTTGTAACGGCTATAACGTAATGAACCTGCTGGAGCTCCACTCGATGCTCACCTTCACTATTGCTTTCGCTAATCGAGCACGAGTGATGTCGACGCCGCATCACCCTCGACGCGGAAGCGCGAAATCTGAAAAGCGCCTTGGCACAGGTGCCACCGCGATGAAACCCGCGTCGGACGTCCGTGGACGGGCGGACACGCATTCCGGACGCCGGAGCTGCTCAGCGCCGATGACGCAGAACTCGTTTGCAGCGGAAAAAGGCTCGGCGGAGTTGGAAACGCATCGCGTCCCGATCACCTCGACAGCTTCAATTAGTTTTAACTAGGCTTTCAGAAAAGCAGGCGCAATTCAGATTCCGGAATGTGCTTTCAAATTTCCAGAAGTTCGCGGTCGGGCTACAGCGGCCGCGGCATCCCAGTCGCTAAGGTACCCTCAAAAAAGGCCCTGCCTTAGCAGGGCAGTCTTCATCAGCATTCAGGGATCGCGCAACCGATCCCGATGCAGAAAAAGAGCAAGGAAGCCGCATTGTTCCGGTCCGCTCATTGATAATTCCGCCGGTTCGTCTGGACGACCAAACGGCCGGCTATGGCTCGCTGCTGGAAAAGCAGGATCAGTATCGTATCCATAGCCCAGCTTCTCTGGCGCCGGCTCTCCGACCAGCGGCTCAATGCCATGGCGACAAGTGTCAATTTCATCGTCTGTATAGGAAAGTAGTTCGAAAAGAGACATGAGAGCGCTCCTCCGTTTGGGGCAAGAGCAGATTGTCTCTTAAGCAGCCGGAACCCGGTGGTATACCTCGGCCGATAAAGGAAGGGTACGCTCGAAAGCGGCTCGCGGCAAAAGAATTCGCCCGTCGGTCTGCTAACGTACGGGCGGCCCGATAATACGGAACACCGGTTCGTCCCCGGAGTTATCGCGCCATGAACAAGATGATTTCGGAGGATGATATCGCAGCGGCTGCCGCGGAAGCAAAGATCGAATCCGGACTTGTGTATGTTCCAGGTCTCCAAACCGGAATCACGCGCAAGCAAGGGAAAAGGGGCTTCCTCTACCATATGCCCGACGGGCGGCGGATTACAGACGCCGCCGAAATCAGGCGTTTGAACGCATTGGCAATTCCGCCAGCTTACACCGATGTCGTTATCTCCACGAACCCGTACTCTCACCTCCAGGCAATCGGCACTGACGCCCGCGGGCGGCGGCAATATCGCTACCATGCCGACTGGCACGAGGAGCGGGGGCGCGCCAAATTCGAGCGCCTCGCCGACTTTGCTGACCGCCTCCCGGAACTACGGGAAAAGGTGGACATGGACCTCGGTTCACGCGGCCTCAACATGGACAAGGCCCTCGCGACGGTAGTGTGGATGCTCGACAACCTCTATATTCGAATTGGAAACACTGCTTACGCGGAAGCAAACAAGTCATACGGCCTGACGACCTTGCGAACCCGCCACGTTAAGGTCGAGGGCGGAAGAGTGAAGTTTCGATTCAAGGGCAAGTCCGGGAAGGAGTGGAACCTGGCCCATAGCGATCGTCGGATCGCCAATGTCGTGCGCAAGCTGCAGGAACTGCCAGGCCAGCATCTATTTCAGTACGTCGGCAGCGATGGCGAATATCGACAGATCTCGTCCAATGACGTGAACTCCTATATTCGTGAGGTAACCGGACAGGACTTCAGCTCGCGCCAGTTCCGGACCTGGGGTGCGACATGCATGGCTGTCGAGGCGCTCGCATCGCTGGAAGCGGCGACTACTGACCGGGCACTCGCCCGCCAGTTCAACGAGGCGATCGACCGGGTCGCCGCGAAACTTCTGAACACTCGCTCGGTCTGCCGCTCCTCATATATTCACCCGGCGGTGTTCGAAGACTTCCGCGCTGGCACGCTCGGTGACATCCTCAAGATCAAGACAGAAAGCGCGAGGCTTCTTCGATGGATGGACCAGGAGGAGATCCGTGTTCTTCGCTGGCTGAAGAAACGGGGGACGGTTGTTGAACTCGCGGCGTCCAACATGAAGTAGATGAGCTATTGAACACCGCGAACCTCCAGCTAGAAGACTGGTTATGGCCGTGGGAGGGACATGGTTCGGCGGGCGGCAACAACCATCATTGGCGCTATGATCGGCCGTGTCATGTGGCACCCCAACAAAGTGCGCGAGTCGCACCGCCGGTTCTTTGGGATGGAATGGCTATGGGAGTTCCCCATCGCCATCGGCATGGCCTTCATCGGGGATGGGCTAGCGCGAACCCCGGTGATCGGTCATCAGTTCGTCAAGGCGACATTTTATCGATGGCGTCGGACCGATGCAGACATATTTTGCAAGCAAGTCCGATCCCTTGACCGAGTACTGCTTTGTCAAAGCCCCATAGCTCTGGCGACGATCCATGTAGGAACCCCGGCTGTTACGGCTGATGCCAGCACTATCGAAACGACCTTAATCGCATATGCTCGACGCTCGCGGGCGTCATCCCACTCGTATCCCATACACCACCCCTCAAACCTTATTCTCAACTGAACCACTGGAGTGGGGGACGAGTCGAGTAACGTTTCGGCGAAGTCGTTAACGGTCAATTATTTCGCGCGCCCCCAAAGGACATCCAGGATTTAGCTGCTCAAATCTTCGCGCGGTGCTTCGCCGCTTTGCAAAGGCGGTGACCCGGCATAAGGTCTGGGGCCTTGCCGGGTTTTCCTTTTGCCGCATTAGCGCAGCACGTCAACGAATGGTTCCGGGAACCCCATTGCAGCTACACGACCCGCCTATAGGCCCGGAAGATACTGAGCATGTGCCGGATGTGGTTACACACTGCCCACCCCTTGGATTGGCCGGCACCTTGATGCCAGGCAGCGACGCACAATCCAAGGAAGGATCAGTTGGGATGACCGGTGTGTTATTCGCTATGTCCAACCAAAGTTGAGGAGGGCAGTTTTTCCCACCATCCAGTGCTTTGCCATTATGGCTCTGGCATATCTGGAAACCCAACTGGATATAACCGATTGAGCCGCAAGTCTTCCCCTTCACAATGCTGTCACGTGCGCCGGCTGCGACACCTGGGTCTGTAAAGCACCACGGTAGTCCGCTAGTTATCTCATTGGGATCGCAGGCTTGCGCGTAAGCATTATGTCCAAAAGCGCATATCGACAGAAATAACAGTACTGCTGATGTAATTTTCATATTCCACCCCCGTTAGACGGGCGAAATATACGCACAAAGTTGCAATCGTCACTAGAGAATATTGTGCATTTGCCGCGTTCGAATTGCCGGGGCTTAGCGGCCGGACACTGACACCCGTACCATCTGGAGCCTCATATGTACGGAGTCGACGCGCGGAGGGGGAGGCCCGGCTTTAGGGTCTGGGGTCCCGCCGGGTCTCCCTGGTGCCGCGCTGGAGTCCACGAGGCCCTACAAGTTGATCGCGACATGTCGCTCGCGCAATAGCAATGAACCCGCAGGGACAACCGTCGGTTAACCTCAAGCGGACGCGTCTCTGTCCGACACATCATCATATTTTTGGAGCTCAAGAATGCAGGTCATCGACCCCGCAAACGAATTCGCACGTTCTCTCGCCAAGGTGCTTATCATCGATGTGCTTTTCCAGCCCACATGGGTGCCCAAACCGAGCTGCAGGGCTTCGGCTTTTGACACGATAAAGCCAGAGCCGTGTAACTTCACCCCAGGAGAGCACACGCCCTCGTTCGACTTGAGAGAAACGACCGCCGTAACATTCACTCCAGTTGTTAAATCAAGATGTATTTGTCCGCGCTTCTACGGATTCATCGCGTGCCGCGAACCGCTGGTTTTCGCCGGCGTGACATACCAGCCGCTCGGTCTCCTCGAGGTCTCGGATATCGGCGGCGGCACTGGCACGGCTGCGGATGGCGGATTTACGCTGACGCTGGCAGAGAGTCCGTCTGACGGTCTGACGCCGGAAATTCTGACCGAGATCGAAACGGAAGATTATCGCGATAGGCCGGTCGTCGTTTACGACGCTCACTTTCATCCGGACACCGGCGAACCGTTGCAGGTGGAGCCTGTGGCGCGCGGCTATCTCGACGTCATCGAGCACAATGCAGACGACGAGCGCGGCTACTATCTCACGGCGCGCTGTGAAGGCCGCCAGTTGGATTATTGCCGCGTGAATGGACGCAAGCGCACCGTTGCCGACCAGCAAAGGCGCGATCCCGGCGACTGCTTCTTCGAGCAATGCCGCCACGGCTGGCCGTGTCGATGTCAACTGGGGCAGGGCAGTCGGCTCTGCGGTCAACACCGCAAAGAGTGCGGCTGCGGGCGCGGCGCGCGATAGGCTTTAAGGGGCTGTAGCTATTGTGGTCTGAATGCCAACGTTGCCGACAGCCACGATGGCAAAAATAGATCGAGAGCATAAAAGTCGTCGAGATAGCTCAAGCCCAAATTTTCAAACTCACGCTGCAGGTTCATGGACGCCTCGCCACCTTTCAGCGGTCCATAAACGGCAATGTAATCGTCCTCTCCAGTAAGCTCCAATAGGCGGGTGAGTTGCTGAAACCCTTCGAAATCGATCGCTTTGTCAGCTAACGCGGCCTTCCGAACGACAATGCAAAAGCCGCTATGCGCTATTCTGTGCATCAGTGATCCCCCTGCCGCTGACAACCTGCCGCACGGCATTTGTTTTTCAAGGGATTGTACGGAACCGAACTCAGGCACGGCTCGAGGAATTGGTTTCAAGGGGCGTTCAGAACTGCCTCGATCGCCTCAGAGAGATTGTCGAAGCGGCGGAGAATGTCACGGTACTCTTCTTCAAGCCGCCAGAGAAATCTGAGCTCCCGTTGATCGGGCTCGGGCGCCATAGCCCTAATGACGATGTCGCTCTGTATGTCCGAAAGCTGTTCTTGGTAATCCTTGAGGGCTTCCGCGATGCGCTCTCTGTGCTTCGACAAGACTGAATTCATTTCATCATGCCCTTGTTGGGCGAAACTTAGGATCAATGGCTCCACATGACCAGACTCCCCGGCTGGGAAAAAGCGCCTCAATGCCGTCATCGCACGCCACCAGTGCTTTGCCTGCGCAGTACGGCGTCTCCGACTGCTACCTTATCGCAGATGATGTCGTTGAAGCGATAACCGGTGAACGGATGTATCCAGATGCCATCGGCTACAAGAACCGAGACGAGGGCCGCCAAGAAGCTTCGCCAGCACGGTTTTGCCAAGGTCAAAGAGGCGTTTGCCGCCAAGCTCCCTGAGATACCTGTCGCGCTGGCGCAGCGCGGCGATGTCGGCGTCATTAATCGCGATGGCGTCCTCTCCGGCGGCGTCTTCACGGCCATCGGTTTCATGGCGCGCGGCCTCCAGACTATCGAATTCCTCCCGTCTTCCGCCGTGGCTCATGCATTCAAGGTGACCTAATGCCCTTTCTTGCACCTGTCGTCGGCGCAATAGGCACCTTCTTTGGTTCCATCGGCATCATTGGTCGTGCAATCATCGGCCTCAATCTGCTGATCGGTAAGCTCACTGAGAAAAAGCAAAAGAAGCAGCCAGGCGGCACGCAGTTCGAACGCGACTATGGTGAGAACGTCAGCCGGAAGGTCGTCTGCGGTCTCGTCGGGATCGCTGGCCATGACTGCTACGTCAACACCTATGGCAGCTCCAATAAGAACCTGGAGCAGATTTAAGCATTCTCCGATTCCCTTGCGATGGCTTGTCCAAGATTTGGGCCGGCGGCAAGCAGCTTTCGTTAAGCATCACGTCATCTGATGCCGTGAAGACAGCCTACTCCGTGGCCAGCGGGGACTACGCCCGGCGCGTGTCGTTCGTGTTCTACAATGGCACGCAGACGGCTACGGATGCGGGGCTGGTGTCACACTCGAATCCGCTGGGGCGCTGGACGACAGACCATATCGGTACTGGCATCTGCTACATTATCGTGTGGATGACGTATGACCAGGCGAAGCTCAACAGTTTCCCTGACTTCTTCTTCGAGCTCCGCGGCGCAGGCCTTTACGACCCCCGCAAGGAGTCGCCCGTCGGCGGTGTCGGTACTCATCGCTGGGACGACTATTCGACCTACGAGTTCTCCGAAATCCAATCGTGCAGGAGTACAATTACCGCCGCGGGTTTCCGCTGCCTTCACGGCGGCTAGCGCACCATCCACAGCCCGCATTGCGGTTCAGCTTGTGGAAGTCGATTCAATCACGATCAACACCGTCGCGGCCGGGACGATGCAGCCGCCATCGATCGCTGAATTTATCGCGGCGCTCACGCCGATTGCCTGGCCGTGACTAACCATGGCGAAGCCGTCGCAGCGGTCGGCGGGTTCCCGTTTACTCGCGGAACCATCCTTGCTACCAGACGTTCATCGGCATAGAAATGCTCCGGAGCCCCAATGCGTGCCTTAGTCAAGCTGGTTCTAATCGGGTCGGTTATCAGTGGATCCTTGCTGGCTCCGACTATCGGGGCCACTCAAGATTTAGAGCTTCGTATAGGCCCTGGCGGCGTAGACGTTTATGACCAAGACAGGTATCGCTACGACCGCCAAGACCGCTATCGCTACCGGCAACGTGGCTGTGATCCAGACGACGCGCTGGACATTGCCCGTGATCAAGGCGTTCGCCGCGCGCATATTGCCGGGGTGTCTTCCCGCAAAATTGTGGTGGACGGTTTTAAGCGCCGAGGCCCTGTGCGAATGGAATTCGGCAATCGGCGAGGATGCCCCCTAATTAGAGGCGACTACGAATACTAGGACCATCGAAACCTGCAGCGGCAGCCACCGGTGTAGGTCTGAGGTCAGCGGCTTCGTTAGCTTGCGCAGGGATCGTTCGAGCTCATCTCGATAAGCTCAATGGCCAAGGAAATCGGCGGCTCGTCGTCGCTTAGTTCCCTTCGCACTCGCATCAATAAGGCTCCCTAACGGGCCTTTTTTCTACCAATCGCATGACGCAATCAAACGTTAGCGCGTCGGAGACCCGGCTTGGGTCTGGGGTCCCCGCCGAGTCTCCGGGTGCCGCGCTGGGGTTCGCGAGCCCCGGCAAGTTGATAGGCGCGTGTCGATCGCGCAATAGCAATGAACCGGCAAGGATAGCGGCCGGTTAAAATCCACCGGACGAATCTCTGTCCGACACATCATGATATTTTTGACGATCAAATGGACGTGCGAAGTTCTTCGCGACGGTGCTTGAGGGTGGAGACCCGGCATAGGATCTGGGGTCCTGCCGGGTCTCCTTTGCCGCACTGGGGGTGCGGGCCTTCTTGCGTTGCGACAACTGCAACTATTGCCGCGAGGCGTCCTTACCAGAAGCACACCTCTCTGGAACTACCCGATTTTTAACGGTCTTATGTCGCGCGGCGACAGTGCGGCGCGGCAACTTGAGGCTCGCGCTTATTCGGCCGTCGCAATGAATGTCTAAGGGTAACCGGCGATCGATATCCGCCACGGCCGTTTCGATCCGAGACTTAGGTCAAGGCGAGAACCGGTGCAGAGATGATTGCCAGGGCATTGATCGAGGCTGCTGCTAGTTTAATTCTGCGGATACGCCGGGTACGCACACCTGTCCAGTCATAGACCATATCGAAGATCCTCATGATCATCGGGCACAAGCGGGAATCGCCTTCCAGCATTGTGCTCACGCTAAGTCACTGTTGCAAGTAGGCCCGCCTATCGCGCGCGTAACTTGCCTGAACCTTTCGAAACAATCTGGAGCTCAACAATGCAGGTCCTCGACCCCGCAGACGAATTCGCTCTCTCTCTCGCCAAGGTGCTTATCATCGAAGGCGGCTATTCCAACAATCCAAAGGATCCCGGCGGCGCGACGATGAAAGGCGTGACGCAGCGTGTCTATAACGAATACCGCCGCTCGCATGGCCCGCCGATCGTGCCCATAAAGAACATCAGCAATTCGGAGTTGGAGGCAATCTACCGCAAGAAGTACTGGGATGAGATCAAGGGCGACAAGGTGGCGCCTGGCGTCTCCTGCGGGAGCTGTGCTCAACCAGTCCGAGATCCTGATCCTTTGCGATCCATGTTCGGCAATCCGCATGATCTTGTCGGGCGATTGGCACGGCACTACGGAGAGCCAGTACGACCAGGGCTCGCCCAAACGTGTCAGAAAAGGCGAGCCCTGTCGCTGACCACGGCGGTGGGCTGTTGGACCTTATCGCTTGCGTGGTCGGGCGCTGTGGGTTGGCGCATCAGCGTCTATAGTCAGGTAGGCCGAGAAGACAGCTCGTCAATGATTAATTGGCCGAGTAGCAGCCGGAGCCGGTGACCAATCAGCTCGAAGGTACCGGTCCGCTGTTGGAAGTCGGCAAACCGGCAGGGCCGCCTAACCAACCGAACAGCCATGCAAGCAGAAAAGCCAATGCGACAGCTAGCGCTACCAATATCCACACCCGAGGTGTGCCCCGGTGGCTTACCGGAATATCGATCAGGATCACTCATTAAGCACTCCCGACGTGTTCGGGACGGTGGCCGCGCGGCACCAGGATGAGAGCTGCCAATCCGCACGCGCTGGGGCTAAGAACCAAAGGGCTCGTCCAAAAGGTTCAAAAATGTCGAGCTCCTCGTCTTATGGCGGCCGCGGGTATGGGTAACGTGGCCGTCACGGCTGTGCTTGGGGGCTACTGCGCTTAAAACTAAACCTCCAGGGAGCCTGTTGGTCAATAATGAATAAGGGCTAGGATCGAAGGGCCCGCCCCTACGGAAAAGCGAGCCCTTGCCGCGCCTCTTGTATCCCCGAGCCATTCAGCGCGGGATTGACCACGCGGCACCCGGAGAGGGGTGTCATCCGGGTTGAACAGAAGAACTGCCGCGCACCCCAGGCGTGCCAAACAAGGCAGGTTCCGCAATGTTCCAAAAGAAGCCCTGCCGAAGCGGGACAGGTCACGGGGAAAACGGTGACCGCGCGGTACCAGGATGAGAGTTGCAGTCTGACATCGCTGGCGACTGAGGTAAGGAAGTCTACCACGCGGCCGTCATACTAACGCTCGGGATAGGCCATCGTTCCGGTCCGGAGCATACGGACAAAAAGAGATCCCGCTGGTGGTGGTGGAGAGCGGTTGCAGGGTCAGATCGCCATTATGGTTGCTGATGGAAAGCCAGAAACAGTATCGCATCCATAGCCCAGCTTCTCTGGCGGCGGCAATAAAAGCGGCTCGTGCAGCCTCGCGCGTCGTTCGATTGTCGAGCGCCGCTAGACAAACATTTTGTGCACGGAAGAAAGCCGGACCGAATGTGGACCACCGGGTTGTAAGCAATGTCAAGGCTGCCCGTGTTCCTGTGATTACCTCGCACCGCGCACCGGGCCGCAGTTGCAATTCAACACTGGTGGCCCAGTGACCGTCGTCCATAACCTACCTCTTAAAGATGATGAGCGGTTAACAACGGCGGCGCTGTTCGGAAGTTCCCACTGGCGGACGATCAAGAAAAAGCCCCGCCGTAGCGGGGCAATCTGATCCAGAGGACCGCGCAGCCTTCCATAGGGCGGAGAAGGGTCAAAGCAGTACCCACGCCACGCGATCCCACCAGCTCGAACACTGAAAGCATTTACAAGGTTCCGGTGCGATAGCGTACGGCTCAGATGAGGCCGAACAACACCGCCAAGCTCCCGATAACGCCCGCAATCGCTGCGAGCATGGCGAGCCCCATCACCGGCCATATCCACCAGTCAGGCCCGCGCGGCTCTCCCTGATCTTCCGGCATCATCCCGTCGCTCCTCCATGCCTCGGCAGCCCGCGATAGTTCAGCGGCTGATGCTTTCGGCAATACCAGAGGGTAATGGCGCTGCTCTCCTCAAATCCATAGCATCCCTCATTCCGTGCAGCGGATGCCATTGGCGTCCTCATGGTCGCAATCGTGCTCGACGTGGACGTTGGCGCCTGGTGCGCTCGTGTGTCCCTCAATCGACATCCTGGCCTCCTCGCATCTCGTTGTGCCTCATTGGCCGACAATAATAGTCCTAGACCATACGCGAGGCTTCCCGGGCCGTGGGACAGAACCCCTGGTGCGATAGCAGCCTCTCCCGGACGTTCGGCCCCAGACCGCTCCATTGCCATTGCCCACGCTTCGGCCCGGCATCCTCCAGACGAATGCGGCCGATCGTCACTTTCCCATCCCGACCGATGAAATCCTGCAATGGCTTGCCATCGAGAGCGGTCTCTCCGGGCCAGGTTTCCTGCCATCGATACAGCGGCTTATATTTCATGTTCCGTTGGTTGATGCACTCAGGATCTGACAAGGCGTGTGTGCAAAGCCTTTTCGGGAAAGCTCCCACGGCGCTGGATAATTTCAGATCAGTGTCGGCTCGGGATCGGGATCAATCTCTTCGATGATTTCAGGTGTGTCGTTCTTCGGTGATCCGACCTTCCTAAAGATCGGCCACATCGTCGTCAACTCCGAGGGGAAGGGCTTCATTAGGTCATTCGGATCAGGTTCGGGAGAGAGCCAGCGGTCATAGTCCACGGGATGCAGAATGACCGGCATTCGATCGTGGATCGCCGCCATCATCTCGTTCGCCGGGCAGGTGACGATGGCGAAGGACCGGAAGACTGCCGCGCGGCCGTAGCGATAACCAATCGGACCAGCAAGCGTTCCAGTCTGCTAGCGTACCGAGAAAAAGGACCGGCGGCAGCTTGGCTAACCAGGTGGAATCGCGCGGCTTTCCGTATGAAGTAACGGAAAAGGGACCGGCAGAGATCGACCACGCGATCCCAATCGGTCCAACCCTCAAGAGGTAGCAATGTTCCGGTTCGGAGCAAAAAGAAGGCACTGCTGCTAAGGAGGGGACAGGGCCAGGTCCCAGCATTGCTGGCTGGACGCGCGGCTGGCAGGGCGTGCCATACCGCGCGATCCGCTGGGTTAACCCGAATCGTATCGATGATGTTCCATTGCGCCGGAAACTGATCCAGGACCGCGCGGCCTTCCAAGGGCAAGGAAGGGGCAAAACATTAAGCCTCGCCACGCGATCCCAAACGTTAAAACGATCAAAATGCTGCTAATGTTCCGCTTCGGCGTTGTACGTTAGGTTTCAGCCGACGGTTCGAGACAGCACAGAATTTGTATGTCATTCGGTTGCAACGAGCGCCAGTTTGTTCAACTTTAACATTGCTGTGTTTTTGATTGCTTCATGACAACCACTCTGATTTGGACCTCGTTCATCGTATTCTTCGTGCTGGCGCTAGTCAGCCCATTTCTTCCGCTGTTCCTTATGTGGAGGTCGGCCGCTCTCTCGGCTCTCGCCTTCATATCGTTCCGATTGCTCCTTGGGCCTGTTCATTGGTCCGATCAGGACGCGGGCTACGCCATCGGAATTGCCTTTCTGACGTTGTTCATCTCGACTGTATTCGTCGCTTTGGCACTTCGGCTCTGCGTTGCTGCTTATTACGATTCGCTAAGAGCAGAAATCCTGCTCGGCGAGAACACGCGCTGGATCGACAGGGTCTTGCTTGCAGTCATAGGTGCTGTGGGAGGTCTTGCGTTGACGATCGGCATCGCCTCCCTCCTCGGCGGCAGCTCAGGCGGGCGCATGTTGGATTTGGGCATCGGCCTAACTGCCAGCACAGTTATCGTCTTTATGGCCGTCCACCGCGACAGTGGCCTCGCGATCCCGGTTACGGTTCTGGCTATCGTGCTTGCTACAATTTCGTTCGCCGGTTCTGAGCAAACCCGCCGTATCATTGAGGGGGCGGAGGCCCTGGCAGACAGCCACCCGTGGTGCCTCGTCGTGCCGAAATGGCGTTACCAAGAACCCGTGGTCTCTGATCTTGGTTTTTTCTCCCTCCCAAAGGAAGTCTCTTGCCGCACCTCGTCTTGTTCGTCCGCGATGGCAAAGAAACAAAGGCGCATTGGTCGGTCCGGCAGCAGCGCTTCGTAAACGGTGCAATAGCCATAGATGCGACCTGCAATTCTGCCGCAAACCATCAAAGATAGCCCCCGAGACGGACGCGCTCGCTTCAGATTGAGCGGCTAGACAGATGAAGCATCAGCCTCGCACAGTACGCCGCAGTTGATGCTGTGGACGGCTCCTCCGCCGGCATCGCGATGTGCCAAGATTGCGGCGTTGCTAGGAACCGCATGGGGGGAGCCATCCATGGAAGAGATTACCACGATTGGACTCGACATTGCTAAGTCGGTGTTCCAGGTGCACGCCATTTCCGCAACCGGCACGGTGGTCGTTCGCCGACCACTGAAGCGCCGTTATGTTGCTCAGTTCTTCGCGGGCCTTAAACCGTGCCTGATTGGCATGGAAGCCTGTGCGACTGCCCACCATTGGGGGCGAGAGCTGACGAAGCTCGGTCACGAGGTGCGGCTGATGCCGCCCCGCTATGTGAAGATGCGGTAATGGGCTAGGCGCCACGGTGCCTCGATCCAGGTGGTCGTCCCCCGCTAGGATGGAGAACGGGGTCTCGGCTTGAGCCGGCCCCAAGCATCACTGTGGAGGACGACCATGAGCTATTATGCCGGTTTGGACGTATCGTTGAAAGAGGTTGCTGTTTGCATTCTTGACGCGACTGGTCAGGTGATATGCGAGCAGAAGGTGGCGTCGGACCCCGATGCCTTGGCTGCCTTTTTTCGAGGTTTCGATTTCGAGGTGTCTCGGATTGGTCTGGAAGCAGGCCCGCTCTCGCAGTGGCTGTTTTCCGGTCTGACTGCCGTTGGATTCGATGTGGTGTTGCTGGAGACGCGGCATGTGAAGGCGGCTCTGTCTGCGATGACGGTGAAGACCGACCGCCGCGATGCCCTGGGTATTGCACACTTGCTGCGAATGGGGTGGTACCGTTCGGTTCATTGTAAGGGGCTTGCCTCGCAGGAGGTCCGCGCCTTGTTGACCGCTCGCAAACTTTTGCAGGGAAAGCTGATCGACATCGAGCTCGCGATACGGGGCATCCTTCGGGGGTTCGGATTAAAGATAGGGACCGTGCCCCGCCAGATGTTCGATTTGAGAGTCCGGGAACTCGTGGCCGAGCAGGACACATTGACGGCGATCGCCAATGCCATGCTGGCAGCCCGCACGCTGCTGATACGTGAGGTGGCCAAGCTTCATAAGGCGCTCTTGAGGATCGCACGAGAGGATGAAGTCACCGGACGACTGATGAGTGTACCAGGCGTAGGCGCGTTAACGGCCCTCACGTTCAAGACGGCGATTGATGATCCAAACCGGATAAAGCGATCTCGCGATGTTGGTCCGCTATTCGGGCTGACGCCGCGACGATATCAGTCAGGAGAGACGGATGTTGCCGGCGGCATATCCAAGGCTGGCGATATGATGGCGCGATCAGCACTGTTCGAGGCCGCAACCGTGCTCTTCTTTCGTCTTAAGCTACCGTCCAACTTGAAGGACTGGGCGCGAAACGTTGCCAAACGAAGGGGGACCAAGCGAGCAATCGTTGCCTTGGCACGCAAGCTCGCGATTCTGCTGCACGGAATCTGGCTCGACGGGACGACCTATCGAAATCCGATAGCGGCGTAGCGTGCGGACTGGGGGTGTGCTGGCGGAGGAACAAGCTTAGCAGCACGTGTTGCTGCTACCCGAGGTCCCGTCGCCGGGACGGTGGATGGGGTAAGCCGTACGTACGGATGTGGTTTGACCACGCTGTGAAGATGGGCTCCTCCATTCCTCTAACCACATCAAGTGGCAGCTGATCGGCTGACCACGGACGGAAGCAAGAAGCCGGCGGCGAGACAAATCGGGGGATTGACCAGGAGGCGCCCATTACGGAAGCCGTACGTGAAGCGCAACAAGAACGATGCGGCTGATGCCGAAGCCATATGCGAAGCGGTGCTGCGACCGAACATGCGCTTTGTCCCGATCAAGACAGTGGACCAGCAGTCGATCCTGATGCTTCATCGTACCCGTATG
>NZ_JBNDHT010000093.1:0-27098 GCF_056755115.1 Rhizobium sp. SVR5-2C
TATGAACACCGGTCGAGCCGATCGTCGAACAGGCGGCGTTGCGGCCGCCGCTGCGCACGCCTGCACCGAGCGCGGTCATCACCATGTCCACGTATCCGAGGCAGACCGGCGTTCCGGCCAGAAGCCCGCAGGCGCGCGCAGCCTCTGCCGTCAGCGGGTGACTGATTTCCGTGCCGTCGATGATCTCCGGCAGGAGCGATCGCCGGTGCTCGAGGCCCAGAGCATCGATCACCGCCGCATCATATTGGCGCGTCCTGAAATTGCCGAATGTGAAGCTCGCTTCCGACGGATCGGTCACGCGAATACCGGTCAGGTTGAGATAGAGCCAATCCTTGCAGTGCAGGGCGGTTTCTGCCTGCTCCAGCAACTCCGGCATGAGGCTGTCCATGTAAGCGAGTTGCGCTCCCTGCTGGCAGGTATTGAGGCCGGTACCGGTCGCTTCAAAGCGCGCACGATTCTCCTCCCGCCTGCTCAGACGCG
This sequence comes from Rhizobium sp. SVR5-2C, assembly GCF_056755115.1. Taxonomy (NCBI): domain Bacteria; kingdom Pseudomonadati; phylum Pseudomonadota; class Alphaproteobacteria; order Hyphomicrobiales; family Rhizobiaceae; genus Rhizobium; species Rhizobium sp. SVR5-2C. The sequence goes on from NZ_JBNDHT010000093.1 coordinate 481, forward strand.
AAACGGTCGAGGCCGCGCGCGCGTCGAGCCAAAGCCAAGCATCGCCGACAGGTGCGTTGCCGGAGCCGACGAGCCAGGTTCCATCTCCTTGTCCGGTCACCGCAATTGCGGCGGTGCGCGTGGCAAGGTCGGGCACCTTGCCGGAAAGGCCGCGCAATGCCGTCACGCAATCCAACCAGGTCTGAGAGAGCGATTGCGTCGCGGAGCCGTCATCCCCGGTTGCGTATTTGTTGCGTGCCGACGCCGAAGCGATCTGGCGACCGGAAAGCTCGAACGCCACGGCCTTGATGACCGAGGTTCCGGCATCGATGCCGATGATGATCTGCTCGCTGTTAGGCATTCGGAGGCTGTCCTGCCATGAGGAAGCATGCCGCGTCCGGCAACGATCCTGTCAAATTCATTCTCCTCATCCCCGATCGACCTGATGCATCATTAACACATCGTTCGTTCCACCCAGGACGACGCTTGAACGCGCGCATCCTGCGACCGGCATATTCGGCATCGGCTAATGCATTGCCCGCGCTCCTGTCTTCAGCGCGGTCCGCTCCGATCTCGCCGCAGGCTGCCGCAAAATCGAATATAACATAGAGATACCACCTTACTAGCAATATTTTTCTGGTGTTGAAATTTTTTTCAGGTAAAATGAATGATGCAAGGGCCGTTACAAGCGGACCGGGTTGTGACGGGCGCGCGACCCTTATGCAAAAGACCTGATGGCAACTTCTTGCTTGGCAGGCGATTGAAAAGCGCCGGTCGTGGCAAATGGAAGCGGAGTAAAGCTGTTGTTTTCAATAGTTTATGGCCGATGGAAGAGAGGCGGCCTTTCGTCAAACTCTGTGTTGCGGCGTTCATCGTACGATGGTGTCTGCGCGAGATTCTGGACGCTCAGCGGCTCGCTTGTTGAAACTTCACGTTCGCCGCGTGGCGCTCCACTTGGATTAGAATGCCATTGACAGAATGGCAAAACATAACATAGCCTGCGTGTTAAATAACACTTAGCTATCACGAGACTTAGAATTAACGGATAGTGAGTGGTGATCCGGGCGGTTGGGGGGAGACAAGCGCCTATAGACCGAGGAGGATGCCCATGAGCTTGTTTTTGCCAAGCTGCGAACATGCAGCGCTTGTGCGGTTTGATCGACAAAAGCCGCCTCGGCTACGCTGACGTTTTGACGTCAGAACGTCACACTCGCTCCTCCCCACGCACGGCGTAATCCGACCAGCAACGCAAAAAGGTCGTCCGAACATGAGCACGCAGACTGAATACGTAGCAGCCAAATCTGGCGGGAGAATGAAAACCCTGGCGAGCGTCGCTGTCGCAGTGATTGTCCTTGGAGCAATCGCGCTCGATACCACGGTTGTGAAGATCGGATCCGATCACGATGTCCGGGAACAGGCATTTTCGCCCGCCGCTTATGGGGCCCAGGAATTCCCCAAGATACAGGCCAATGTTCAGGAGCGCGCCGTTGCCGCGGCCGAGCTCGCGACCGCTATTGCTGCCGACAAGAAAGCTGCAGGCGTGAAATACGGCACTGCGACGAGCACCGGTCCGGTCATCCCGGTCACGCTGACGGGCACGTTCGGTACCCGCAAGTCCAATACCAACGAGATGAAGATTGATGGATTGCCTCCCGAGACGGTGGTCCGTGTCCAGACCGGCCCTGCGGTCAATGGCACGGACCTCCGCGATGCCACCGGCTCCATCGAGTTCGGTCAGTTCACCAATCAGATCCAGTATCAGGATGCCGGATCGGCCATCAACAATGAGATGAAGAAGACGGTCTTCGCCGGCCTTGACCCGGATACGCTGGATGGCAAGTCCGCGACCGTTGTCGGCGTCTTCAAGCTCGTCAATCCCAAGAACTGGCTTGTAACTCCGGTTAAGGTGGAAGTGAAATGAGCCAGGCAGCACGTGTTAACGGCAAGCTCGGCGAGGTCGTCCTTGCGGCACGCAACATCGCCAAGTCCTATGGCAATGTTCATGCGCTGAAGGGTGTGAACTTCGACATTCATCGTGGCCAGGTCACCACGCTCTTTGGTGAAAACGGAGCCGGCAAATCAACGCTGATGAAGATCCTGTCCGGCGTCGTTCAGCCGAGTTCGGGTGAAATCATCCTCGACGGAAATCCGGTAACCTTCAGTTCCTCCACCCATGCGCGCGAGTGTGGGATTTCGATCATTCATCAAGAACTGAGTCTCGCGCCGAATCTCAGCGTTCGCGACAACATCTTCATGGGCCGCGAGATCATGAAGGGAGGCGTTGTCGACTTCGCCGAAGAGGAGCGCCAGACACGGGCGCTCATGGAGGAGCTGGAAGAAGACATTGACCCGCTTACACCTGTCGAAGACTTGCGTCTTGGCCAGCAGCAAATCGTGGAGATCGCCCGAGCCCTATCGGTCAACTCGCGCATCCTGATCATGGATGAACCGACGTCGGCGCTGAGTGCGACCGAGGTGGAAGTTCTGTTCAAGGTTATCCAGGATCTGACGAGCCGCGGGGTCTCGATCGTCTATATTTCCCACCACCTCGAAGAGGCTTTGCAGATCACCAATCATGCGGTCGTGCTTCGCGACGGCAAGATGACTGCCTATGCCGAACGCAAAGACATCGATCTGGAATGGATCGTCCGTAACATGGTGGGCGACAATTTCGATCTGGGAAGCCCGCCCACTGGCCACGAGATCGGCCGGGTGGCGCTCTCGATCAACGAACTGACCGTTCCCGGCCCTTCAGGCGCCGCCTATAATTCGGTCAACCGCCTGTCACTGCAGGTCAAGTCCGGCGAAGTCGTCTGCATATACGGCCTGATGGGCGCCGGGCGCACCGAACTGCTTGAATGCGTCGCCGGCCGGCTGAGGTCGAGTGGTGGCCAGATCCTACTTGAAGGGCGCGACGTCGCCGGCCTGAGCATTGCCGATCGTATCGCAAATGGCCTGGTGCTGGTTCCCGAAGATCGTCAGCGGGACGGCCTGGTTCAGACCATGACGGTTGGCTCGAACCTGTCGCTGGCGAGCATACGTGCTTTCACAAAAGGGCTCTTCACCTCCGGCCGCCGCGAGCGGGATCTCATCGACGATTCAATCAAAAAGGTCCATGTCAAGACGGACGGGGGAGGTGCCGCGATCGGTTCGCTTTCCGGCGGCAATCAGCAGAAGGTCGTCATCGGAAAGATGCTGGCCACCGAGCCGCGGGTCATCCTTCTCGACGAGCCAAGCCGCGGGATCGACATCGGCGCAAAAGCGGAAGTGTTCAAGCTGCTGGCAGAACGTGCGAAGCAGGGCTTGGCGGTGATCTATTCGACATCGGAAGTCAATGAATGCCTGAGCATCGCGCATCGCATCATCGTCATGCATCGCGGCAGGATATCAGCCGAATTCGGTTCGGACGTCACTAAAGAAAAGATCATGGCCGCCTCTGGCGAAGCAGTGATCGCGCACTAGCCCGGAACTATGGAGCACTGATTATGTCAGTCACGAATCTAACCGAAAAGAAAACAGTGGCGAATGGGCAAAGGCGCAACACCAATTTCGTGCGTCTGCTTCTGGAGGGGCGTGCATTTTTTGCGCTGATCGTGATCGTCGCGGTCTTCTCCTTCCTGTCTCCATACTATTTCACCTTGAACAACTTTCTGATCATGGCCTCGCATGTCGCGATCTTCGGCATCCTGGCCATCGGCATGCTGCTCGTCATCCTGAACGGCGGTATCGACCTGTCGGTGGGCTCGACGCTTGGACTTGCCGGCTGCATTGCCGGGTTCCTGATGCAAGGTGTCACTTTGAACGCCTTTGGCGTCATCCTGTATCCGCCGGTCTGGGCCGTCGTCGTCCTCACCTGCGCGCTCGGCGCGGTGGTGGGCGCAGTCAACGGCGTGTTGATCGCCTATCTCAAGGTGCCGGCCTTCGTTGCCTCGCTCGGCGTGCTTTACGTCGCTCGCGGGATCGCGCTGCTGATGACCAATGGTCTGACCTACAACAATCTCGGCGGGCGCCCGGAGCTTGGCAATACCGGCTTCGATTGGCTCGGCTTCAATCGCCTGGCCGGTGTCCCGATCGGCGTCATCGTCCTTGCCGTTCTGGCGATCGTCTGCGGTCTCGTTTTGAGCCGTACCGCCTTCGGCCGCTGGCTATACGCCTCGGGCGGCAACGAGCGCGCGGCCGATCTCTCTGGTGTTCCGGTCAAGCGGGTCAAGATCATCGTTTATGTGCTTTCGGGCGTCTGCGCTGCGATTGCCGGGCTGGTCTTGTCTTCCCAGCTTACCTCGGCCGGTCCGACGGCGGGCACCACCTACGAGCTGACCGCGATTGCAGCCGTTGTCATCGGCGGTGCGGCGCTGACTGGCGGGCGAGGGACTGTCCGTGGCACGATGCTCGGTGCCTTCGTCATCGGCTTCCTTTCCGACGGTCTCGTGATCATCGGCGTGTCGGCCTACTGGCAGACGGTCTTCACCGGCGCCGTCATCGTTCTGGCCGTTCTCATGAACAGCATCCAATACGGACGTCGGGTCAAATCGACCTGACGAACGCGACTGAACTTGTCCACGACGGCCCATCTTCAACACATCGCCGATTGCGGAAAGCACGGCCGGTTCGCCGGCAACATCTGAGCTCATCGAAAGGGAGAGAGAAACCATGTTTAAAAAAGGCATTCGTATTCTTCTGGCAGCTGCGGCGGTTGCGCCGATTTTTGTAAGCTCCGCATGGGCGGCGGGTCAGATGACGATCATCGTCAACGATCCCTCCAACCCCTACTGGTTGACGGAAGGCAATGTCGCAAAGGCCACCGCCGAGAAGCTCGGCTACACGGCCTCGGTGAGCGCTCACAAGGGCGACACCAACACCGAAAGCAACCTGATCGACACGGCGATCACCAACAAGTCGGTCGCAATCATTCTCGACCCTGCGAACGCAGACGGCTCGGTCGGCGCAGTGAAGAAGGCGGTCGCCGCCGGCATTCCGGTCATTCTGGTCAACGCCGAAATCAACCAGGAAGGGCTTGCCAAGGCGCAGCTAGTCTCCAACAACGCTCAGGGTGCCGCCCTCGGTGCGCAACAGTGGGTCGAAGCGGTCGGCGACAAGGGTAACTATGCCGAACTCTTCGGCGCTCCGTCGGACAACAATGCGGCAACGCGTTCGAACGGCTATGAGACCGTGCTGTCGCAGTATCCGGACCTGAAGAAGGTCGCTCAGGAAGTCGCCAACTGGGACCGTACCCAGGGCCACAACAAGATGCAGTCCATGCTCCAGGCCAATCCCGACATCATCGGCGTGATCTCGGGCAATGACGAAATGGCGCTCGGCGCAATCGCTGCGCTGAAGGAAGCCGGCAAGCTTGCCAACATCAAGGTCGGCGGTTTCGATGGTTCTCCAGACGCCGTTGCTGCGATCAAGGCCGGCGAGCTCCAGTACACCGTTCTGCAGCCGGTCGCCGTTTTCTCTGAGGAGGCCGTCAAGCAGGCAGACAACGTTATCAAGACTGGCAAGACCGGCGCCGAGAGCGAAAAGCAGCTCTTCGATTGCCTGCTGATCACGAAGGATAACGTCGACAAGTACACGGGCCCGTTCGTTCTCGCCCAGTAATCATATGAGGGGACGCCGGCAGCGGCGTCCTCTTCTCCTTCCGCGCGGGTCTCATGAACGCTCATTGCCGTGACCCAGCGGGGAAGGCGGCACCGTGCAGCCGCTCCTTTGGTCTCCTGCTTTGCCCTGGTACCGCATTCGCAGTAGGAGATCTGAGATCCACGGAATTTGGCAGAGAGGCTAACGTGACACAGAAGATAAGCGTAGGAGCACTCCTGCCGGACGAGTTGCCGAGCGACAGCCGGCATACCCGCCAGCTCGTTCGCCGGCAAATGATCGCAGAGGCGGTCATGGCGGAAGGCTCGATGCGCATCGAGGACCTGACCGATCGCTTCGGAATAAGCCTGATGACGGCGCACCGCGATGTGGACGAACTGGTCAGCCGCGGTCTGTTCCGGAAGACGCGCGGCATTGTCACGGCCGCCGCTACCAGCCTGATCGAATCGAGCGATGTCTACCGTTCGAGCCGCCAGTCGGCGGAAAAAAAGATGATCGCGAAAGCCGCGATGCAATTTGTCGAGCCGGGGCAGGCGATCTTCTTCGACGATTCCACCACGGTGCTTCAAATGGCCGCCCACCTGCCGGCCAAGGTCCCGCTGACGGCGATCACGAACTCGCTCACCCTCATGAACGCGTTGAAGGGAATGCACGATGTCACGCTGCTGGCCCTCGGAGGTCAGTACTACAATTGGTGCAATGCTTTCATGGGGCGCATGACGATCAACGAAATCAACAGGCTGAGGGCGGATGTGGCATTCATTTCCATGTCCGCGATCACCGACGACATCGTCTTCCATCAATCGCCGGAGCTGGTCGATACAAAACGGGCAATGTTCGATTGCGCCGTCAAACGCATCCTTCTCATGGACCACACCAAATTCGAGCGGCGCGCGTTGCACAGCTTCGCGGCGCTGACAGAATTCGACGTCGTCATCGTTGATGACAAGACGCCGGCCGTTCATGTCGATCGCATGCGATCCAAGGATATCAATGTCGTGATTGCCAAGAACGACGAGGTCCGGTCCTGAATCTGCGCATGCGCGATGCCGTCGTCCAGCGGTTCATGCGTATGCCGGTCCGTCGTTTTCACCAGTGGGAGTAACCTGAATGCCGAGTCTGCTCGGAATCGATAGCGGCTTGACCGTGACCAAAGCGGTGATTTTCGACGTCGACGGTACGCCGATCGCCGTGGCGCGCAGGCGTGTTACGCAGTTCATGCCCAAGGCCCGCCACGTCGAGCGGGATATGGACGAACTCTGGAACGCGACAGCCGACGCAATCGCAGAGGCCGTGCGCCTCAGCGATCGCCCCGCGAGCGACATTCAAGCGGTTGCGGCCACTGCCCACGGTGACGGCATCTATCTGCTTGATCGGTCCCGCAAGCCGCTCGGGCGCGGGATCCTGTCGCTCGACAGCCGGGCAGGATCCGTCGTCGACCGCTGGCTGGGAAGCCGTGTTGCGGACGAAGCTGTAAGGCTGACCGGGCAGCTTCCGCATGTCTCCGCGCCGTCAGCCCTTCTCGCCTGGATCAAGGAAAGGGAACCCTCCCGTTTCGAACAGATCGGTCACATTCTGAGCTGCAAGGATTGGCTGCGCTTCTGCCTTACAGGCGAGATCGGCACCGACCGGACGGAAGCAAGCACGTCCTTCACGAACGTCGAAACCCAGGATTATTCGGAAGACGCGCTTCGGCTGTTCGGGCTGGGCGAGTTGAGCCACGCTTTGCCGCCGGCGTCTCGTTCTGACGAGATTGTCGGACGTGTCACGCGTGCCGTCGCGGAACGGACAGGCCTGGCGGAGGGGACTCCCGTGGTCGCCGGTCTTCACGACGTCACCGCGTCCGCTTTGGGCGCTGGCGGTTATGCCTCTGGCGTGGTCACCGTCATAGCCGGCACCTATTCGATCAACGAGACCTTGTCGAGCGAACCGAGCGTCGACAAGCGGTGGTTTTGCCGTAACGCCATTGCGCCCGGACAATGGAACAACATGTCGATTTCGCCTGCGTCGACGGCCAATTACGATTGGTTTCTCGACAAACTGTGCAGCACTGAGCGCATGAGCGTCGAGGCGGCCGGACAGTCGGTGCATGCGCTGCTTGCGCCTGAAATCGAAGCAGCGTTCAGCCGTCCATCGACAGCGCTTTTCCACCCTTATCTCTTCGGCTCTCCCTATGGCGCCTCGGCGAGCGCAGGGTTCTTCGGGCTCGGTGGATGGCACGACAGGGGCGACATGTTGCGCGCTGTCCTGGAAGGCATCGCCTTCAACCACAAGATCCATGTCGACGCACTGCGCGACGGTTTCGAATTCTCCGAGGCAAGGCTCGCCGGCGGTATTTCACGCAATCCAACCGTCGTGCAGATGTTCGCCGACGTTCTCGGCATGCCGGTCACCGTGACCCAGACGGACGAGGCGGCGGCCTGGGGCGCAGCGCTCTGCGCAGGCGCGGGCGTCGACCTCTATGCCGACCCGCAAAGTGATCCGCGCGAGGGCGGCACGATCGGCAGAACCTGCTATCCCGATCCATCCCGCAGCGCGGACTATCAGGTTCGATATAGCCTGTTTCGCGAGATTGCCGATGCGATGGCGCCGATCTGGCCGAAGCTCGGAAAGCTCGTCCCGTCCGAAACCCAAGAGTAGAGATCGAAGCCGCCGCACGCTCGGCGCTTCCAGACAGTTCACCAGGACAATACATCAATGACCGATATCGCCACCGATCTGGAACAGCGTTTTGCGCGGCTTCAAGAAAACGACATCGACGTCGTCATTCTCGGGGCAGGCGTCAACGGGGCGGGATTGTTCCGCGACCTGACCGCCCAGGGCGTCAACTGCCTCATCGTCGATAAGGCCGATTTCGGCTCGGGAACGAGCGCGGCACCGTCGCGACTCATCCACGGCGGCCTCAAATATCTCGAGACCGGTGAGTTCGGGCTGGTTGCCCAGTCAACGCTCGAACGGAATTTGCTCCTCAAGAATGCGCCGCACTGCGTCGACCCCTTGCCGACGTTCATTCCCATTTTCTCCTGGACGCGCGGCATATGGGCGGCATTGCGGACTCTGATTGGCTCGACGACTGCACCACGCAGCCGCGGCGCTCTTCTCGTGAAGATCGGGCTCGCACTCTACGACTTCTACGGATCGCGCAATCGCGTCATGCCCCGCCATCGGCTCCTGTTGAAAAAGAAGGCACTGAAGGAGATGCCGCATGTCACCCCGGCAATCGTCGCCGGAGGTATCTATTATGATGCCAAGATCAGCCGGCCGGAGCGGCTCGTCTACGAACTCGTCATGGATGGGCTTGAAGCGAACGGAAACTCGCTGGCCGCGAATTTCACGACGCTGGTTTCCTCAGCGGACGGAAAACTCACCTTCCAGCGATCGAACGGGAGCACTTTTAGCGTTTCTCCAAAACTCGTCGTCAACGCAGCCGGCCCGTGGATCGATCGTGTCAATGAAGCGCTCGGCGCGCCCTCGCGGCTGATCGGCGGGACGAAAGGATCGCATATCCTGCTCGATCACCCGGAGCTCGTGCACAGCCTGAACGGCCATATGATCTATTTCGAAGCGGATGATGGCCGTATCTGTCTGGTTTACAGCTATCTGGGCCTCGCCCTCGTCGGCTCCACCGACATTCCCTGCGACGACCCCGATAATGTTCGCTGCGAAGAGCCGGAGATTGAGTATTTCCTGGACAGTGTGAGATCCCTCTTGTCGGGACTCCGCTTCGAGCGGGAACAGGTAGTCTACAGCTATAGCGGCATTCGCCCGCTGCCGGCATCCGACGCTTCTTCCCCGGGCCTGATCAGCCGCGACCACTCAGCCCCGGTGATGGAGCCACAGGCAGGACGGCCTTTCCCGATCATCTCGCTTGTCGGGGGCAAATGGACGACATTTCGCGGTTTTGCGGAAGAAGTTGCGGATCTTGCGCTCAAACGTCTTCAACGCGGCCGGAAGCAATCGACGCAGAACCTCGCCATCGGCGGCGGCAGAAATTTTCCGGGAAGCCCTGCGGCTAGAGCGGATTGGATACGAGCGACCGCGGCAAAAACCAGTGCAGACCCGAAGAGAGTGGACCAACTTTTGGCGCGGTATGGCACCACAGCTTCGGCGATCCTTGAACATACGTCAGCCTATGCCGACGCCGAACGCCTTTCCGGTGCTGTCCACTACAGCTTCCTGGAAATCGATTGGATCGCGCGGCAGGAGATCGTCGTGCATTTGTCCGACATCGTGCTCAGGCGCACCACGCTTGCGATCGAGGGAACGCTGACGATGGAAGGGCTGCGTGAGATCGGCAGGATTGCCGCGGCGGCTCTTGGATGGACGGATGAGCGGCTCGCCGTGGAAATCGACGACGTTGTGACGTCGCTGAAGACCCTTCACGGGCAGAGCCTGCAGGAAACCGCAGGCAAAAACGTCAGCGGGCGTGCGAGCGCCCGCTGACGTTTCGCTATCAAGAAAAAGTCGGGTCCAGCGCCCCGGACTTATAGCGCTTTGCCATTTCCGAGAGCGGAAGCGGCCGGATGTCCGAAGCCTTGCCGGCCGTTCCAAACTGCTCAAACCGTTCCTTGCAGAGCTTCGTCAGCGCCGCCATTGCAGGCTTGAGATATTTGCGCGGATCGAATTCGCTGGGGTCTTCCTGCAGGACGCGCCGGATCTGGCCGGTCATCGCCATTCGGCCATCGGTATCGATGTTGATCTTGCGGACGCCATTCTTGATGCCGCGCTGAATTTCCTCGACCGGCACGCCCCATGTCGGCTTCATCTGGCCGCCGTACTTGTTGATGATTTCCTGCAGCTCGAGCGGTACCGATGACGAGCCGTGCATCACCAGATGCGTATTCGGCAGCTTCTGGTGAATCTGCTCGATGATGTTCATCGCCAGAACCGAGCCGTCAGGCTTGCGGCTAAACTTGTAAGCGCCATGCGAGGTGCCCATGGCAATCGCCAGCGCGTCGACCTTGGTCTCGCGGACGAATTTGACCGCTTCGTCGGGATTGGTCAGAAGCTGATCATGCGAGAGCTTGCCTTCGGCTCCATGCCCGTCCTCGGCTTCGCCCATGCCGGTTTCCAGTGAACCCAAAACGCCGAGTTCTCCTTCCACCGAGACGCCGCCGAGATGGGCCATCTCGGCGACCTTCCTGGTGACGCCGACATTGTAGTCCCAATCGGCCGGTGTCTTGGCGTCCGCCTTGAGGGAGCCGTCCATCATCACCGATGTAAAACCGGCCTGAATGGCTGTCATGCAGCTGGACGCTTCGTTGCCGTGATCGAGGTGCACGCAGACAGGGATGTGGGGATAGATTTCGACGACCGCATCCATCATGTGCTTCAGCATGATGTCGTTGGCATAAGCTCTGGCGCCGCGCGAAGCTTGCATGATCACCGGCGCATCGACGGCGTTGGCCGCCTCCATGATGGCGAGGGCCTGTTCCATATTGTTGATATTGAATGCGGGCACTCCGTAGCCTTGTTCTGCGGCGTGATCGAGCAACTGTCTCAACGTAATGCGTGCCATCAAGCTCTCCTTCTGAGCAACCTTAGCTGGGTTCAAGATACTGCGTAAATCGTCATTTTAGCGAGGAACGATTGAGACCAAAGCGTTACCATGGCTTCAACGCATATAAATGACCGGCTCAGCGTCGCACGCGAGCACTTGTGGTCCGCTTCGTACAAGGCAGTCTCACATATCACGCGTGGAAATAACTAACAACGAATGATAACAAAATAACAACAATCCAGATACTTTGTTGCGTGCCGTGTGAGAGCATTATTTCGGTCGCGCGGTACTGCGCGCCGACGCTTTCGGCCGGCGCGCAGGCGCGGGTCTGTCCTATACCTGAGCGAGGGCAAGGCTTGCCCGAGCTGCAAGGATAGCCTTGCAGGCATTTGCTGCCTCTTGTCCCTTGATGACGAAATGATCCTTGAAGAAGCGAATGTGCGCTTCCGACTCCTGGAAATTATGGGGCGTGAGCACCGCCGAGAGGATCGGCACGTTCGTATCGAGCTGAACCCGCATCATCGCGTCGAGTACGGTCGCTGCCACGAAATCATGGCGGTAGATGCCGCCGTCGACGACGAATGCACAGCCGACGATCGCCGCGTAATTTCCGGTCCTGGCAAGCATCTGGGCATGAAGCGGAATTTCCAGCGCACCGGGAACGTCGATGATATCGACTTCGGTGCTCGCTCCACCTTGAGCCTGCCACGCTTCGACGAAGGACGTGACGCATTGGTCGACGATATCGGCGTGCCAGCGGGCACGGACGACGGCGATCCGGTTCTGGTTGGGTTTGGTTGCGATAGTCATGTTTTCTGCCTTTCAAGGGTCTGCCGGTTGGGCCGGCGGTTAAGGCCGCTGGGAGCGGCCCGAATATCCCTTGGGCGAACAAGCACGAGAGGCCCTTCCTGCGAAAGGTCCCGCCTGCATGCTCTCTTCCATCCGGACTATACCGTCGGCTCCGGCCTCTCACCGGATCTGCTGACCCTCCAGATGCTGGAGGCGCTCGCGGGCTCCGGGATAAAATCCCGATACCGCCGGTGGGGAATTGCACCCCGCCCTGAGAACGCGGCGAACATAAAGCGAAGAATCTGGGAAACGCAAGATGCACTGAAATCGAAAATCCGGCTCTTCGCGTGTTTCGCTTTCGAACGATGTTCGTCAGCACCAGTGGAGAGCCGGATTTGTTCATCTGGTCTTATTCGGCGATGCCGAGCGAGGCGAGGTAGGCGGCCGACGCCGGGATCTTGGACTTATCCTTGATCTCGATGATCAGGCGGGGATTGCTTTCGAGCTTCGAGAGAGCCGAGAAGATCGAGCGCCAGTGGATGCTGCCTTCGCCGAGGCTCCAATGCCGGTCGGCATAGCCGTCGGCGTCCTGCAGGTGGACGTGCTGCAGGCGGTTGCCGGCGGCGATGACGTAGTAATCCACCGGCGGAGCACCGGTCGAGCTGTGCGCGTAGTGGGCGTGACCCGTGTCGATCGAGACTGCGACGGCCGGGGAGTTGAAGCTGTCGGCGAGCGCCACGCGAATGTTCGGATCGATGTCCTCGATGTTTTCGATGACCATCGTGCAGCCGATGTCTTCAGCCTGCTTGACGGCTTCACTCAACGTCTGGTGGCAATGCTCGACGATGCGCTCGCGCTCGCCGGCATTGCTGTCGAGATTATTGTAGGACCAGGTCGTGTAAGGGCTGTGGACGACCATCTGCGTGGCGCCGAGGGCGCCGCAGACATCGAGGCCCTGCTTCAGTCGCTTGGCGACGACGGCGCGAATATCCGGATCCTGCGAGGCGATGACGAAACCCCAGAACGGACCATGGATGCCAAGACGGCCCTGATAGCCGTCCAGCAATCTCTTGGCGCGAGTGGCAAGGGGCGTCCAGTCGCCGTTGAGCGTTGTCGCATCCACAAAGCTCTGCAGTTCAAGATCGCGCTGCCTTTCGAAGAGCCAATCGCGGTGAATTTCGAGATCGTTGATGGTCATGGCTGCGCCAACGATAGGCAGAGAGGTCATTGGTATGCTCCGATTATCACAGGAAGTATGGGGCGGGGGGCGGCAATGCCCCTTGAATTGTGCAGGCGCTATATGACTGGCATTTATGTCGGGGGTATTACGCTGATGTCACCAATGGGTGACTGCGCCTGCGTCCGCACGGTTCTTGCCGCGCAGACGGGCGAAGGACATACTCGGGGGCGTCTGATCCGGCACTCTTTTGACCGCCGGCGGGATGAATGCGAGGAGGAAAAGCCGATGCCTTTATACCTGACCCGGTTCAGTTATACGCCAGCGACATGGGCGAAGCTCATGAAGAACCCCGAGGACCGCCGAGTGGCAGCCAAGCAGTATATCGAGGCGGTCGGCGGAAAGTTGCACGGCCTCTGGTATGCCCTTGGCGACCACGACGGATACAACTTGTGGGAAGCTCCGGATAACGTCTCGATGGCAGCCACGGCGATCGCCATCAGCGCCGGCGGAGCGGTGAGCTCCTTTCAAACGACTACCTTGCTGACCGTTGAAGAGACGCTCGCCGCCATGCAAAAGGCATCGTCGATCGCGTACCGGCCACCGGGAGAAAAAGGCTAGAACGCTCAGCCCGGCCGAGAGATCATCGAGGACTTGCTTCGAGCGAAGCGAGAACCTCTTCCGCCGCCCTGATGCCGCTCTGATAGGCTCCATGAGCCGTCGAAAAGTCACTGGGGATTGTCGCTTCCCCCGCGAAGAAGACGCGGTTGTCGAATGGACGGCCAAGGGCTAGACGAGACTCCGCATACCCGGGCAGGGCATGGCTATAGCCGCCTCCGATGGAAGGCGTGTCTGACCAGGAGGAGGAGGCGAGGGGGCGAAGCAATGGCCGGACCGACGAACCGAAAAGCGCGGCAAGCTCATCCACAGCCCGCGCGAAGGCGGCATCCGCCCCGCGTGCCGCCGCCGCTCTTGCGCCTGCCCCGCCGAGGAAGCACTCGATCACCGGTCTGCCCAATGGGCGGATGTAGTAGGTGCCGGTTTCCGGATTGCGGGGATTGCCGATAACGTGGCTTTCCGGCTCGAACGGGTTGTTTCCGACGATCTCGAGGAACAGCTTTTCATTGTTGCCGAGGGGCAGGCGGGCGGCCGCCTCCCGCCAGGGGGCGAGTTCCGGCGGCAGAGTAATCGAGCTTCCCGCGAGCACGTTGGTTGAGACCGTCAGGATAACAGCGCGCGGGCGAAGCGTGCCTTTCGGCGTATGAACGTCGACGTGGTGCCCGGCCAGGCTCAGCCGTTCAACGGAGGTGCCGGGATGCACCTGGATTCCTGCTGGCATGGCAGAAGCGATCAGCGTGCCGTAGCCGTCCGGAAGGCGCCAGTTGTTGTTTGTGGAGGCGCGGTTGTAAGCGGCGTAGTCCGTCGCTGAGATGCGTTCCAGTTCGTCGCCGCTGATGTATCCGCTCAAGGCCTGAAGATAGGCAGACCAGGGACTGCCGGGATCAAGCGTATCCGATGCCCGGTCGCTTGCGGGCGGCGCCGTGACGATCCGATCCGTCCAGCGGCTGAAGGCGCTCCAGGCCGCCTCCTGGTCTTCCTGTGAGAAGCCGAGATCGCGGAACTGCTGACCCCAGGCCGTCGGACCGCGATGCACCGCAAAACCGGTGTCTTCGGCGATGCGGGTCCAGGGATTACGATCGGCCGAATGGAGGTAGCCGCAGCCAAGATCGACGGGACCGGCGGGCGTCTGCACGGTCCATGCACGGCCGCCGATCCTGGGGAGCGCCTCCAGGACTGACACGGACAGACCGGAGCCCACGAGACGGCGGGCGGCGCCGATGCCTGCAGCGCCCGCCCCGACGATCACGATATCTGCTTCAGAGTTCATTCTATCTTTTGCGCCTATTGATCGCCGGAGAGTAGCCGGTCGCGGAGGCAAGAGCCGGCAAGACGTCGAGATAGGCATTTGCGCCGGAGTGCGATCCATCGTCAAGTCGCTGGCGCCGCCGAGGTGGACGGAGGGCGCAGGTCGCTCCTGTCACAACAGAGGGCTTGGCCGTCCTTCGCGCTCGCTGTCGTTAAGTTCATGCGCAATATCTTCTGCATCTTCCCTGGAGAGCCGGACGAGGTCTCTGCCGTTCGAGGCTGCGGGCAAGCCCGTCATCAAGTCGGTGACCCTCCATGTTCCGCGGGCTTCCGCCTCCGCATGGTAACGGTTCTTGCGGTCTTCGGGTGAACCAGTCGGCGTGTCTCCCGTTGGTTCTCCGGGCTTCAAGGGATCAGGCAACATAGAAGATCAATCCGACCACGGCTACGCCTGCCACCCCCGTGACGAGCCACCAGAAGATTGACCTCGCACGTGGGTTGGTTCGAACCTGCGTCGCGACGTCCGGCCGAGGTGGTGGTTCGCTATCCTGTCGCGTGTCGAGATATTTTGTCATGGTCGCATCCTGGCTGCCGGGTAAAGCGTCCCCGCAAGGGCGCTCCATCCGTGGTTAGCGAAGCCCGCGCCGGAGGCCGAGATATCCCCGTGGCGCCTTGCCGACGCGTGGTGGCCTCCTAACTGCCGTTAGACATGGTCTACGCCACACGACCACTGCGGAACGAGCCGAAGGGTTATCCGGTTCCGGTCCGGTAGCGTACGGTCGGACGCGCGCCTCGCGAGGGGGAAACGACATGAAAATGGAACCGACGATGAAACGGGCGACCGTTGCGATCGCCTTTTCCATGACCACCGGACTTGCATCGGCCGGCGACCCTGTCGTGGGAGACTGGAAGACGGAAGTGGGAACGACCGCCACCATAAGCCGCTGCGGCCAGGTCTATTGCATTAGGATGAAAACAGGCAATCACGCTGGAAAACAGATCGGTTCCTTCTCCAGAACGGATGAAGGTTACCACGGCGAAATTACCGAGCCTGACAGCAGGAAGACATTCACAGGCAGCCTCAGTGTTTCCGGCGATATCATGAGGATGAGCGGTTGCACGATGAAGGTGGTGTGTCTCACGCAAACCTGGCAACGCCTGTAGCGGGTCCTGACGTAACGTCAGGTTCGATCCGGCGGTGGTCGCCCTCAGCGATGCGATCAAGCTTCTCGACTAACCGGATCTTCTACACTGATCGGAATGCCGACGAGGCGCTCATATTCCGCCTCGGGCACGCCGTAGCAGCCACCGGCGACTTCTTCGAGCTTCTGCCTGTCGAGAACACGAATATTGCCACGCGTCGCTCTGATTGCGTGGATGCCTTCGAGGATGTGCAATTCGTTTGTGACGCCAGACCGCCGGACACCGAGCATGATTGAAAGGAATTCGTGCGTCAGCGGAAGGTCGTCGCCGTCCAGACGGTCATGACACATCAGCAACCATCGAGCGAGACGCACATGCATGCTGTACCGGGCGTTTGCCAGAGCAGAATGGGCAAGCTGCAGCTCAGCCGATTGCACGTATCGCAGCAGCAGATCTCTGGTCAGCCTGTGGCTTTCGACAACGGCTATGAAATGGTCGACCGGTACTGTTATTCCGCTCCCGGCGACTTGCATGAACGTTTTGTGTGGGGTGCGATCGGTCTTCAACATCAGATGGTAGCCGCCAAGGCCCTCGCGTCCTAAATGCCCGACCTCGACGACTTCCTTGTCGGAATTGATGGCGACCATCGAAGCAAGACCGCTCTCAATGAAGCAAACATGTGAGATGGGCTTGTTGGATTCGACGATAACCTGCCTGATTCCAAGATCGATCCGGTCCATTTCCGGACTGAGCAAGTCGAAGGCTTCCGGCGATATTGCCTTCAGCAGTCGGTTTGCAACAGTCGTTCGTGTAAAGGATGACATGGAGATCGCTCTAATCGGGTTGGAGCCCGTTCTCATACCGACCGCCATGAAGATCAGCTGGTTGGTAGTTTTATGCGTCAAAGCAAGGGACTGCGCTAGAACGGCAGACCCTTTGTCCGGTTCTGACATTCTCCGGCGGCTGCCTTGGAGAGCGTCAGAAACGTCCAATCCTAAATGACGGCTCGGGGAACTCAATTTGTGCGGGGACCGATCGGACAAAGATTGTTTGTCCCGTCCTTCCGTTCAAGGCCCTTCTCCGGTGCGCTTCCGCACAACTTATCTGTCGCCTAGATAGCCGCACACGCCTGATGCTTGTCTGCGCACGACGGCTAACCATGCGCTCTTTTGCTGAGAGAGGAAAGCCTTATCGGGTGAGGCTGTCAAATAACTTCAATACAGGAGCTTGCATGGCCATCTGCAATTTCACACGGTCGCCATCGCGCTAGGCGGCTCAACGGGAGCTGTCTTCTCCTGTGTCGTAGGCAAGGTGAACTGAAATACCGCGCCGCGAGGCTCATTCGCGCTTGCCCACAAGCGCCCCCCATGCGCCTCGACGATCAGCCGGCAGATCGCAAGGCCCATTCCGAGACCATCCGCCTTTGTGGTGTAGAACGGCTCAAACAGTTGCTCGGCACTTTGAGTGTCTAGCCCGGTACCTGCGTCCTTCACGGCGACCAGCACGGCGCCGGAGGCCTCGGACCGAGCGATCATCAGCAGTTCGCGCGGCCGGTCCGTCACCTCGCTCATCGCCTCGATGCCGTTCATCATCAGGTTGAGGATCACCTGCTGCAACTGCACCCGGTCGCCCGCCACCCGCGGCAGGTCCGGTGCCAGCTCGGTTCTCAGCAGGATCCGGTAGCGGCGCAATTCGCCTTGGACGAGAGTGGCTGTGTCCTGGATGAGCTTGTTCAGTTCCAAAGGTGCCGCGACGACGGCTGTCTTCTTGAGCAGTGCGCGCACTCCCCCGATCACGTCGGCGGCGCGGTGACCGTCCCGTACGATGCGCCCAAGCGTCGCCCGCGCCTCGTCGATATCGGGCGGGCGGCCGGCGAGCCAGCGCAGGGCCGCGTTGGCGTTGGTGACGATGGCGCCCAGCGGCTGGTTGACCTCGTGCGCGATAGAGGAGGTGAGGGCGCCCATCGTCGTCACTCGCGCGACATGCGCGAGCTCCGTCTGCGCCTTCTGCAGCGCCTCTTCGGCCCGCTTGCGCTCGGTGATATCCATCACAGTGCCGATGTATTCGACGAGCGCTCCGGCGTCATCGAACACCGGGTGCGCCATTGAGTACAGGTTCTTGACCGTTCCATCGAGCAGGACGATCCTGTACTCGACCGCGTATTCGGCTTTCTCGCGGATCGACGTCGCAATGTGTTCAAGAGCGCGATCGCGATCGTCCGGATGCCAGAAGCGAGAGATGTCATTCAGGCTAAGCCCAGGATTGAGCTGCGGATCCAATCTATAGATCCGGAACATCTCATCGGACCAATGAAGTACTTGCGTAGCCGGGTTGTAGGCAAAGCTACCAGTGTGGGTCAGGCGCTGCGCCTCCGTGAGATAATGCTCCTTGCGCCGCAGAGCGTCCTCGGCCCGCTTGCGGTCTTCAATGTCGGTGAGGACGCCATACCACTTGAGGATGGCTCCGCGCTCATCCTTCAGCGGGACGGCACGATCCAGGAACCAGCGATAGGCTCCGTCTGCCGCGCGCCGGTACCGCGACTCGCTTTCATACGGTTCGCCCGCCGCCGCGCACGCCTGCCACTTCTTCAAATTGCGTTCCAGGTCGCTTGGATGAGTCGCGCTCTGCCAGCCAAATCCGGCCGTGTTCTCCTCGGATAAGCCTGAGTATTCGCGCCACCGCCGGCTGGCAAATGAGGCAAAAGGCCCGGAGGGCGACGGCAAAGCGATGTACGCCATGACCGGCAGGTTTTCGATGAGATCGCGCAGCTCTTGCTCACTCCGCCGCGCAGCCTCCTCGGCTTGCTTGCGCTCGGTAATATCCTCGCATGCCACCAGAGTTACCGGCCGGTTTCCCATCAGCATGGACCGGGCCGTCTCGCGCGCCCAGATCACCGTGCCGTCCTTGCGCACCTTGCGAGCCTCCCAGCTTATCGACCGGCCGGGCTGGGCGAAGGCGCGCGCCAAATGCCGCCGCGCGGCCTCGCGGTCAGGCTCATGAAACACATCCAGCGCCCGGCTTCCGACCAACTCGTCAACCGTGTAGCCGAGTTGCTCGGCGCCGAAGGAATTCACAGAGGGCATGGTACCGGCTGCATCCACCATGAAGTACACAGTCGGGTTGTTCTCGAACGCCGCCTTCCATTGCTCCTCGCTTTCGCGCAGCGCCTCTTCGGCGCGCTTGCGCTCGGTAATGTCGTTATTGGTCTCCAGGATCGTGGTGGCATTGCCGAGAGCGTCCAGTTGTACGGACCACCGGCTGGCTACCACGGCCTGCGTTCCGTCTTTCTTCGTATGGACGAGTTCGCCTTCCCAGCGGCCAGTCCGGAGCAAACTTGCCGTGATCTCTTCGAGCGGCGCCGGAAAGACGGTCTGCATGAGCTGGTGAGTGACCTTGCCAACAGCCTCCTCCTTTTTCCATCCGTACAGCTCCTCGGCGCCCCTGTTCCAGTAGGTGATGACGTTGTTCATGTCGCGCACGAAGATTGTGTCGTGACTGAGATCGAGGAGACCGGCCTGTTCACTGAGCACTCTTTCTCGCGATTGGCCTTGCACCGCGAAGAAGGCGGTAATGCTAATCGCCGCAAGGCTGACGAAGCGGCTCGCCAGGGCGGCGGATGGCGATCCGCCGTGCGGGACTAGGAAATAGCTCAGCAGCACAAGTGCCATGCACCCCAAAGACACGAAGATGACAGCACGCCTCCGAAGAAACTTGGCAGATAGCAGCACAACGCCCACGTAGAGCATGGCGACGAGGATTTCCGGGTGGGTGAAGGTGTCAAGAATGAAGATGACGATAGCGATCCCAGCTGTAATGACTGGAAGAACACGCCGATCCATCGCCGGCGAGCTGTCAAGCACTTGGTTCTGCCTAAGCTGCATGTCGCGCCTCGCTAGAGGACATGCCACGGTCCTAGCGCGCTGGCGCTCGGAGCCTCCCCGCCCTAGTCTAGCAAGATGGCGCTTGCAGTTCCAGTGCGCTCAAGCGCGGCTGCCGCGGTGCTTGTCGACGCTTCAATGCTGCAACCGCAGCCAGCAACAAAAGCTTTGGTCACCGGTCAAAACCAGACATCCGCGACCGTGCGTCCATCCGGCGGCAGATCGTCGAAACTGTGGAGGCCATCAAAACGCTGGAGTGGGATATCGGCCACATCGTCCGGATCAGCGAGACGAAGATTGACGGCTATTCTGGTGCGCCCGTCCTTCCCCGGCTTCAGGCCTCGCCAGCTGACAACATTGCCGCAGAGTTTGCAGAAGTTGAAGGAGAGCGAGCGGGACCCGCAGATATAGGATGTCAGAGCGCTTCCCGGATCGTGCACATGGATGTCGTCACCGTCATAGCCGTAGGCCCAGAGCACTCCATAGCGACGGCATACCGTGCAGTTGCAGATCGTCGCATCGGGTATGTTTCCCCGAAACTCCCAACGCACGGCCCCGCAATGGCAGCCGCCCTGAGTAATCTTGGGTGCGATTTGTGCTGGTTCTGTCATGGCAATCCCCCACGCCGATCGCGAAAATGTAGGGCGAAGGGGCGGCAATGAACAGTGCACGGGCGAGGAGGGCCTGCCTTGAACAGGAGGACTGCGGTCTTCCCTCTAGCACGCTAGGGGAGAAAGCCTTTGACGAACGGTCTGCTCAGGCCGCAACGCGGGTGAAGCGTTCCCGTATGTGGTCAATATAGTGCGTCCCAGGCGAGGTGGCGGAAACCATCGCTTCCACTTCCTCTTCCGGGACGCCGGTGAAAAGACGTTCCTGACCATTCTTGAAGCGGATACGAAGTTGTCCGTCTTCCCGACCGTAGTAGACCGATTTGATGATGCGTGACGTAACCGAAAGCTCTTTCATCGCTAGCCCCTTGCTATCTGGCATCATTGATTAGCGGCGAAGCGGAAAAATCGGGTGAATTAAGGTGATGAACGTCTGACTAACGCGTATCACTACCAGTCTGTAATTGACACGCGTCCCCAGCCGAACGGTGCCCGCCGTGCTCAACAGCCAAGCGCGGATTGAATGCTAAGAATACTCGACGTGCTTAGGACGATGCCGATAGAGGTAGTCGGGCGGCAACCCAAGCCGGACGCAAGCCTGCGCCGGAGGAGCTGATGGCAGTGCGATCCTGTCGGCAATGCGCCCGGCCCACCGAAGCAAAGCAGCTTCTCCCCGTCGAAGCTCTTGATCGGGACCCAGTCCGATACGCTCGCGGACCCAAGCGGGAACGACCGCCACCGCAGCCCTGACCATCATTTTCTGCAGTGGCCGCATCGGCCTCGGTGCGATTGGAGCCGTTTTCATTATCTCGAGGAATTCGTGAATGATCGGCGACGGTTCGAGGCGGCTTCTCATGGACGTCAAGAGCTCATCCCATTCCACCTTCGAGCGCGGAGCGGTGATGGCACCGTAAAGATTCGCCGCCTCGCGGCCTTCGGTAAAGAGGCGCGAGATCTCGCAGTCGCTCAGCGGTGAAACGTAACGGCTGTAGGCCTCTGCGAACCCAAAGGTCGCGGTGGCTTGTACCCAGTTGAGAAGTGCTGTGTCGTTTGCGTTGTAATATTCGCCGGCGGGCGTCGTTCCGGCGACGGTGCCGTGACGACGCACGACGGCTGCGATCATCTTCTCGGCGGTAGTGCGCGGGCCGTACACGGTCACCATCGCCGCCATGCCGGTCCGCTGCAAGCGCCGCACCGGCGCCGTGCGGAAAGAGCTGTGCTCCCATACGCCCGTGCGGACGGCAGGTTCCGCCAGTTCCAGAATGACCGCGGCCACCCCGCCGATGAAGAGGCAAAGCGGGTTCTTGAAGATGCACCAGGAAAGGGAGTCAGGACCTAGGAGCGCCGGTTCTCCCGCCGGACTACGGAAGTCGAAGGTCACACCATTCTCATCCGGGAATAACATGCGCCCCGCATAGGCGTCGAGGCAGCGCTCCATGAGCGGTTGAATGGGCCGGGAAAGGAAACTCCTCATTAGTAGCCCTCGGATCGTCTCAGTTTCTGAGATTACTGAGCCTGCGACGATACGCAAGGTCGGCGCGCTCCGCCTCCGAACGGCTGGTAGGTGGTGTCGGCGGGATCGTATGAGGCATATCGCTGGCTGCACCAGCTCAGATGATCCGGCGTGGGCTGGTCCGCGACGGGGACGGCGGTTCCCGATGACGCATCCAGGTAAGGCGAGAGGCAGGCGCGGCGCTTGCCGCTGAAGGAGCGATAGGTGTTGTCCTCGGCGTGATAGGACCGATATTTTTGACGACACCATTCGGCATGTGCACTCGGGAACGAAGGTTGGCTTTCGACCGATCCGGTTGTTGTCACGTCGATGGGATTTGCTGCCGGCCGCGGGGTGGTATCGCGGGCGGATAGCTGACGAGACGGCGGGGCCACGGACACGAGTGACGGAAGCCGCTCGTAGTTCTGAGTGCGAGGATCGACGCGAACCGGCTCCGAGGTCCAGAGAGAGGGCGCATCGAGGCTTGCGAATTTATGAGGCGCGTCCGAAGCGGTTGCATTTGTCGCGACGCGCATGCCGAAAATGCAGATCGAAATCACTGTGGCTATCGCTAAGAGCGCGGACAGAAATTCTTTCAAGGGAAAGCCTCCAGGCAAGTCTGCTTTTGTGCTCGGCGAAGCGGCGCATCGCCTGCTCGACGCGGCTTGTTAACGAGGCAGTCCGTCTCAAGTTCCTCAGGATTTTTCATTATCTGTCGCTGCCCGGACCTCAGTCCGGCGCCGGCTCGACTTTGGTCCGGGCAGCCGTGCTATGGAAAGCCAATGCTGCCCGCTGAACGGTTCTATCGCTCGCAGGGGGCTTGCTGTTCCGAGCGTCCACCGGTTTCTAATCCGCTCTCTCTTTTCAGCGGGTCGCGCCCCAGACATATGCGATCGCTGCGACGATTCCGACAGCAAGAAGGGGCCTCTCCTTTATGCGCTCCTCAAGATCGCCCGCGAGACTTCTTGCTTCCGCCTTCGCCACGCGCATCGAGCTGGAAGCGAGATGTCTGGCGGATTCCGTCACCCTTCCAACTTCCGACTTCAGCGCTTCGAGCTCCTCCCGGGTGACAGCCTTGCCCCGTCGCTGCTGCTCCTGTCGGGACAGCAAGGCCTGATCGGCCAGCGGGAACTCCTGTGCAACGGTGACGGCACCTTCATCGGGCTGCTGCTTTGTACGCTCGGCCTCGTCGGCATCCGTCCGTCCGGACGGTATCGTACTTCTGGTGATTGAAACGGGATCCGAGGCGGGGAAGGTGTCCTCGAGCCCCTTTTGAAGTTCGCTCTTTCCAGCCCTGCGACGCTGCGCTGCCTGTTCTTGTTTAAAGGATTCTACGGCGGGCGACTTGCTCTCGTTATCAGGCATTGGATTTCCTCCTGGTTTCCACCAGCATAATCCAGCCCGCTACCTGAAGGTTCCATCGAACCTTAATTCGCCCTTGTCCGACCGCGGGAACCGCCCGTAACAGGAGGCTCGCCGCGCGAGGGCACGGCGAGCCTCCTGCTATGGAACGTTGACTCTTAATTCGTAGGGGCGACCGTCGTTGTGTTGGTCTCAGAGGTGACGGTGACCGTCGTGGTCGATTCGGTCGTCGTATCGGTGGTCGTTCCGGACGTCACGTCGATGGTCATCTCGGACGTGCCATCGGTGGTCGTGTCGGATGAACCATCGGTCGGTTCCGTAGGCGTCACCACCGGCTCAGGTTCCGGGAGCGTGTCTCGGATCTGATCGATTTTGCCGACCGTTGGTCCGACGCCGAGGATGTCCTTGGCTTTCGCGAGATCAGCGTCGGTCACAACGCCTCCCTTGGTGAAACCGGCAAGCGCTTCGCGCAGCGCCTCGTCGCTCAATGCGGGGTCGGCCGGAATTGCGTCAATTCCGTTCACCTTTTCGAATTCGGCGTATGCCACTGCATAGGCCGAAACGGCGGTCATCCGCGGATCATTAGAATTCAGGTAAGCGTGGTAATTGCGGTTCAACGAACTCAGACCGGCCGTTTCAGATTTGGCGCTTTTGACGCTCGTCTTTGCGGCTCGTTCCGTCTTCGTGGACTCAGTCTTGAGCGTTTTGCCGGACTTCTTGCTGTGGCCGAAAAGCGATTGCAGCGTTTGCGTCCCCGTGGCAGTCGTTTTTCCACTCGTTTTGCCTGAGCGGGCGCTACCCGATTTCCCCGAGCTGGAGCTCGCTCCGCTCGAGTGGCTTCCTCCGTTGCCATTGCCGTGGCTTCCTCCGTTGCCATTGCCGTGGCTGCCACCGTTGCCGTTGCCGCCGCCGTTGCCATTGCCGCCACCGTTTCCGCCACCGGAGCCACCATTGCCGTTGCCTCCCTTGGCAAAGGCAACGTCCGTTACTCCAAGCGTTACGCTGGCGAGCGGAGCGACCGCAATGGTGAAAGCGACCAGGCCTCGGCCGATAAATTTAATAGGGCGCATGTAGAATCTCCTCGTTGGTCTCGGCAATGACGCGATGCGGATCAAGTGACGCAACGGTAGCTTGCGTCGACGCGGGGTTCCATGGTCGTCAGACCAATGCGGTGGGCGCTAGGACTTAGGTCCTATGGACGGATATCGATGGTCTGATAGATGCAGACATCGTCGCTCGCCATTGACCGTTTCGGCGAAGGCGGTAGGCTATTGGCAAGATTGAAACCTGTCGCCATCGCGTTGTTGGGCGACCAATCCTGAGAATTCTCGTGTTCCGCTCCGACTTGATCTCAAGATGGAATTCGCAGTCTCTTGCAAGGCAATTCCTGTTGATCGGCGGCACCGTCTCGGTGGCGGCGATGGTGATGGTCGGGGCTTTCGTCACGAGTCTGATCGAAGACGCGGTTACCCGGAATTCGGCCGCGGCGACCGCGCTCTATGTCGACAGCGTCATCGCGCCGCTTCTGCCTGACATGCAGACGACTAACGCGCTTGACGACACCGTCGCTCGGGCCTTGGACGAGACACTCGGGCAGGGGGCTCTCGGCGGACGCGTCGTGGCGTTCCGGCTCTGGCGTTCGGACGGGACGGTCCTCTATTCGAACGACAAGAGCATGGTCGGAAAGACGTTCCCGCTCAACGACGAGCTCAAAACGGCCCTGGCAGGCAAGATGGCTGCGCAGTTCAATCACCTCGATGATGCCGAGGAGGAGAAGGTGGGACGGCTTTCCGGAACGCCTCTGCTGGAAATCTATAATCCGGTCCTGCAGCCATGGTCAGGGCAGGTGGTGGCCGTTTCCGAGTTCTACGAGGTCGCCAATGACTTCGAGCACAGCCTGAACCAGGCACGGCTCCGCACCTGGATGGCTGTCGGGGCCTTTACCCTGACGTTTTTCGCGATTCTGTCCGCGATCGTCTTGCGGGGGAGCCACACGATCGAGAACCAGCGTCACGCTCTCCGGCAGCGCATTAATGACCTCTCTGCTCTTCTTGCGCAGAACCAGGCGCTACGCGAGCGTGTCCAGCGTGCCTCGCAGCGGGCTGCGGCGCTGAATGAAAGCTATCTCCGCCGCATTGGTGCCGACTTGCACGATGGACCAGCTCAACTCATCGCCTATGCTTCGCTTCGGCTGGATAGCAACACAGTAACGAGCCGATCGACCCCGAAGGCTATCCGCGAACGGGAGATCGCGTCCATCAAGGCCAGCCTCGACGAAGCCATGCATGAGATCAGAACGATTTGCAGCGGTCTGGTCCTCCCGCAGATAGAGGCCGCTAGCCTTTCGGACATATTGGAACGGAGTGTTCGCGCCCACCAGCAAAGAACGGGAGCACCTGTCGAACTGTCGGTATCGGGCGGGCCGGATCGGCTTTCGCCCTCGGGGAAGATATGTGTCTACCGCTTTGTCCAGGAGGCACTCAATAACGGCTACCGGCATGGCGGCGGCGTCGGACAACGTGTCGTGCAACGCGTGGAAGGAACACGTGTCAGCATCGAGGTCGCCGACGGAGGGCCTGGCTTCGATCCTGACGACATAGGCTCCGCGAGCCTTGGTCTGGCAGGGCTCAGAGAACGAATCGAGAGCTTGGGCGGCACTTTCGAGATCGGCTTTTCGGCGCCGGGCACCGTCCTCAGCATGACACTCAACACCGCGGAGACCGAGCAGATATGACCCGAGTAATACGCGTTGCGGTTATCGATGATCATCCGCTGTTCAGGGAGGGAGTGTCGAGGAGCCTGTCGGAGATCAGCGAATTCGAGATTGTCGCGGAGGGAGGTTCGAAGGACGATGCCGTTCGCATCGCAGAGAGCCTCGAGCCTGACGTCATGCTGGTGGATATCTCCATGCCTGGCGGCGGCCTGAATGCGCTTGGCTCGATTTTGGAAATCTCGCCATCCCAGAAAGTGGTCATGCTGACGGTTTCCGAGTCGAGTGACGATGTCACCGCGGCCTTGAAGGGCGGCGCCAAGGGCTACGTGCTGAAAGGGGTGGGATCCAGAGCACTTGCCGATGTCATTCGCACAGTCGCCTCAGGGGAAAGCTACGTTGCTCCAACCCTCTCTGCCAAGCTTCTCAACAGTCCGCCGGCACCTGCAATTGAGCCCGTTCCGATTGCGACGTTGACGCGGCGCGAACTCGAGGTGCTTCAGCTTGTTGGAACAGGAC
>NZ_JBNDHT010000094.1:0-26903 GCF_056755115.1 Rhizobium sp. SVR5-2C
ATCACCTTCCTCGACGAGCAGAAGGCCAAGCGCGAGGGCAGGGCAGTCGAAGAGGTTTCGGCGGCGAGCACCGCGTCGATCCCAGTCGGCCGGTATGGTGATCCGCAGGAATATGCCGACGTGGTCGCCTTCATGGCGAGCAGCCGCGCTTCCTATCTGACGGGCTCCGTCATCCGCGTCGACGGCGGGCTGGTCGCGAGCGTCTGAGGAAACGGTCACGCACCGGCACGCATTGGACGGGGATCGAGATGATTCACTTGATGCGCAAATGACGGCGCCATCACCCGCTGAACAGTTCGATAGCCCCA
This sequence comes from Rhizobium sp. SVR5-2C, assembly GCF_056755115.1. Classification (NCBI taxonomy): domain Bacteria; kingdom Pseudomonadati; phylum Pseudomonadota; class Alphaproteobacteria; order Hyphomicrobiales; family Rhizobiaceae; genus Rhizobium; species Rhizobium sp. SVR5-2C. The sequence continues at coordinate 309 of NZ_JBNDHT010000094.1, forward strand.
CTGCGTGATCACGAACTACAAGGTCCCTGTCGGCTGAGTTCGAGTTTGCGGCGAAACCGTTCGAGCTCGTGCCGACAGGGACTGTGTTTGCAGCCGACGCGCTGCCTGTTTTGCCCTGTCCCGCGCGTTGGCCTCCTGTGGCCTACGTGCGATCACTGAAAATTGAAAGGCCCCCCGCAGCAGAACGTCACCGCCGTATCGGGCTGTGTTACAGTTCTACGTCTTGGATAAGCGCAGTCTGGGTGGCCGATGCTTATAACACTCGCGGTACTTATGGGCCTCTATGGTACGGCCGCGCTAGCGCAAGCCGGGGGAGGCGATGTCGATGTGGAACTGGTTCTTGCCGTCGATACGTCCCGGTCCATGGATTACGAGGAAGCTCGCATCCAGCGCGAGGGTTATGTCGAGGCGCTCAAACATCAGGAATTCATCGATGCGGTGAAGGGCGGTCTCACCGGTCGCATCGCTATCAGCTATTTCGAGTGGGCAGGCTATGTCGTACCCGATTCCGTGATCGGCTGGCAGGTGATCGAGAACCAGCAGGATGCGATCGATTTCGCCGGCAAGCTCGAGGCTAGGCCAATCAACACCTATCGCCGCACATCGATCTCTGCCGCGATCGGTCAAGGCGCAGCGATGATCGCCTCTGGTCCCCATGACGGTATGCGAAAGGTGATCGATGTTTCGGGGGACGGTCCCAACAATGCCGGCGATCCGGTCTCACCTGTCCGAGACAAGGCGATGGAGGCAGACATCGTCATCAACGGTCTTGCGATTATGCTGAGGCCCGCCGATGCACCAGGCGGGCTCGACAAATATTATGCGGATTGCGTGATCGGCGGTCCCGGCTCCTTCGTGCTGCCGGTCCACAAGATCGAGGATTTCGCCGTTGCCATACGCCGGAAGCTGGTTCTGGAGATCAGTGGCCTTACCCCACGGGAGACGGTGCAGACAATTGCTGGCAACCAGCCAGGTTCTGACTGTCTGATCGGCGAGAAACAATGGCTAGACCTGTTCGATCGATGATGCTCGCTGATTCACCTGAGCCGCTTGCGGTGAAAGGTAAAGGCGCGGCGTCCAACTTGGTCAAGCTTCTCTATACAAGCTTTGACCGTTCCACTATCCATAGGCTTGATCTTCCGCGTCGAGGGCCGCGCCATCAATATCAAGCAGCTTCGCTATTTCGTCAAAGTCGCCGAAACCGGGAACATTACGCGGGCGTCGGAACGTTTGAACGTCGCGCAGACGGCGCTGGGGCAGCAGATCCGCCAGCTTGAGGATTCGCTCGGGGTGCAGCTTTTCGTGAGGCATTCGCGTGGCATCTCGCTGACAGAGTCAGGCGAGGTGCTTTATCGGCATGCCCTATCCATCCTTGCTGCGATGGAGGAAGCGCGCCGTGAGGTGATGGCGCGCAGCGAGAGCAAAAGGGAGGCCATCAATCTCGGAATCACGCCCAGCATCCAAGCGTTGATCGGGCCGGACCTGCTCGAAACTGCGCCGCTGAAAATCCCGAGGATATCACTCCGCATCGTCGAGGAACTGAGCTTCGTGCTCGTCGACGCACTCCTGCGTGGTGAACTCGACCTGGCATTGGCCTATGAGCTCGACCATCGCAAGGAACTGGTGACGACGTCCGTGGCCGAGGAGGAGCTGCTCTTCGTCGCGAGTGCCAAGACGCAGCCGCAGCGAGACTTTATTACCTTCACGGAGGCGGCACGGACCGACCTTGCGCTTGTCAGTGAGCGCGACATTGTCTGGCGGCTGATGCATGATGAGGCCGCCCGCTTGGGCGTCGACATGAATGTCGCCTTCCAGGTGCAGTCCATGCCGGCGATCAAGGCACTCGTCGCGCGCGGCGCGGCTACGAGCGTGGTACCTTATGGGCTGATGGCTGAAGAGGTAAACCAGGGCCTGGTGGTTGCCTGCCCTATCCGCGAACCGTCGATTAAGCGGACGCTGTATCTGACCAACGCCGCCGGCCGATCCGCTTTCGTCAACGAAAAGGCGCTGATGGGGTTTCTGGGTTCGATGGTGGGCTTACTCGTCGAGAGGATGGGTCCCTATGGCGCTTTGATCGGCAAGCGCGCCCCTTTTGACACGCCGCCGGGAAACGGCTGAACTCGTTAGACTGAGATGGACGATACGACCATAAATCTTCGGCAGCTGCGCTACTTCGCTACGGTCATCAAGACGGGCAGCATTTCGGGTGCTGCCCATCGTTTGGGTCTGGCGCAGACGGCGATCAGCCTGCAGATCCGAGATCTCGAGCTGGCCGTCGGTGTCAGTCTCTTCAAGCGGCACTCGCGCGGCGTCGCGCCGACAAAGGCCGGCGAGTTGCTTTACGACCGCTACAACGAATTGGAACGCTTCCTCCAGCAGGCGCTGAAGGACGTGCGCGTGGCCGGTCAGGCGGTAGCGAAGCCTTTCATCATCGGTCTGACACCAAGCCATATGCGTCTTGTCGGCGCCGATATCCTGCTGTCCGCATCACAGCGGCTCGGCTCGACGCCGGTGAAGCTGGTCGAGGAGCTCAGCTATGCGCTTATCGCGGCGGTGGAACGGTCGGAGCTCGATCTCGCTTTCGCTTATGACGTTGAAGGCCGCACCGGCCTCGTGCGCGATGCGGTGATCGAAGACGAGCTGCTCTTCGTTACCTCGGCCGCGAAGAGTAAGGGGGAGGGGCCGATCAGCTTTGCCGACGCACTGCAGGAGGAATTGTTCTTCGCGGGCGAGAAGGGCATCGTACCCCTTGTCCGGCAGATGGCGCAGCGTCTGCAACTGGATCCGCTGATCCGCTCCGACATGCAGTCAGTTCCTGCCATCCGCGCCCGGATCGCCGAAGGCGGAGCCAGCTTCCTGCCGTATGGAACGGTGGCCGATGGTGTGAGCCGCGGCATCTTCGCCATCCGCCGCATCGAGCGGCCGGTCCCCAGCCGCACGCTTTTCATGATCCGGCGCAACGAAGAACATTCCCCGCTCGAAGACAGTGCAGTCGGTCCCTTCATTAAGGAGGTTGTGCAGCATATCTGGCTGGCCTCGCGGCCTTACGCTGCGATCGTCGATCCGCGCTTTGCCGATTGCTAGGGCAGGGGCCATAGCAAAAAACTAATAGCTCGTCGCTTTCAACGGTCTTGGACACCAGGACTCGATCTGACTACCTTCTCCTCAACAACAAACGAGACGCGGCACACCGTGCCGATGCTCTCGCAAGTTATTGATTCATGAGGAGAAAGCTATGGGGGGATATCGGGTCACCGTCGATACGGGCGGTACCTTTTCCGACTTCGTCTATATGGATGAAGCGACTGGCGAAACATCGATTTCGAAGGTTCCTTCGACGCCGGACGACCCGTCACGGGCGATCCTTTCCGGTATCGAGCTGCTGTTGCAGAAGGGCGTTAAACCCGAACAGATCAGCTATTTCTGCCACGGCACGACAGTCGGCACCAATGCGCTTTTGGAAGGCAAGGGCGCCAAGACAGGACTGCTCGTCACCAAGGGCTTCCGCGGCATTTACGAGGTCGGCGAGCAGGCAAGACCGCATGGTCCTGCCATCTTCGACGTAATGTATGAGCGGCCCGCGCCGATCGTGCTGCCGTCCACGACCGGCGAGGTTTCCGAGCGCGTCATTTTCGATGGCAGCGTGCTTCAGGATCTCGACGAGGACGCATTGCGCGAGACATTGAGGGACCTGCGCTACGAGGGCATCGAGTCGGTTGCCGTCTGCTTGCTGTTCTCCTTCCTTCAGCCGCGACACGAGCAGCGTGTCCGCGAGATCATCCGCCAGGAGCTCCCTGACTGCGAAATTTCGCTCTCGTCGGAGATCGTGCCTCAGATCCGCGAGTATCACCGGCTGAGCACCACCGTCGTCAACGCTTATCTGCAGCCGATCCTGGCACGCTATATCGCCCGGCTGGCCGACAAGCTGTCGTCGATCGGCGTCGATACGCCGCAGAAATTCATCATGCAGTCGAATGGCGGCATGGCAACTTTCGCGACGACGGCGAGGAAGGGTGTCACGACGGTTCTCTCCGGTCCTGCCGGCGGCGTGACGGCAAGCGTCGCCATGGCACGCTCCACCGGGTGGAACGATATCGTCACCTTCGACATGGGCGGCACATCCTGCGACGTGGCGCTGATCAAGGGCGGTGCGCCCGTCATCAGCAATCGCGGCAAGGTCGAAGGCCGCGACATCGCCATGCCGATGATGGACATCAATACCGTCAGCGCCGGTGGTGGTACGCTTGCCGAGGTCGATCGGTTTGGCGTGCTGCAGGTGGGGCCGGAAAGCGCCGGTGCCGTGCCGGGTCCGGCGTGCTACAGCCGCGGCGGCACCAAGCCGACGATCACCGATTGCAACCTCCTGCTCGGCTATCTCTCGGAGGATAATTTTCTCGGCGGCCAGATGCGCCTCGACACGGCAAAAGCACAAAAGGCCGTGGAAACTGCCGTTGCCACGCCGCTCGGCATGGATGTCCGCGATGCCGCGGAAGGCATCATCAAGATCATCGACGTGAAGATGGAAGAGGCGATCAAGGCCATCTCGACCATGCGCGGTCACGACCTGCGCGATTTCATGCTGCTGCCTTTCGGCGGCGCCGGCCCGCTTCATGCGTGCCGCATCGCCCGTGATCTCGGCATGGCCGGCATCGTCGTGCCGCTGCATGCCGGCGTCTTCTCGGCCATGGGCCTCATCATGTCCGATGTCACCCATGACTATGTCCGCTCGCGTCTGGCCCAGCTCGACAAGGTTGCGCCGGAAACGGTGAGCGAGATCTTTGCCGACATGGAGGCGGATGCGCTGGCGGAACTCAGCGAGGAAGGCTTCGGCCCGTCGCAGATCCGCATTACCCGGGCCCTAGACATGCGTTATGCCGGCCAGGGTTACGAGCTGACCGTCGCTGTCGAGGATGTGGGCAGCCGCGCGGCGCTCGATGAAGTGCGGAAGCGCTTCGACGATGAGCATGAACTGATGTTTGGTCACAAGGCCTCCGGCGAATCCGTGGAGATCATCTCCTACCGCGTCAAGGCGGTCGGGCTCGTGCCGCCTGTGAATGCCAAGCAATACCAGCCTCAGGGCGGCACGGCTGATGATGCCCTCCTCGGCCGCCGGCGGGTACGGATGGATGGTCGCGATATCGAATGCGCCGTCTATCAGCGCGAGCGTCTCGATGTCGGCATCACCTTCGACGGGCCTGCGGTGATCGAGCAATTCGATTGCACGACCGTGGTGATGCCGGAGCAGACGGTCCGCGTTGATCAATTCAAGAATCTGGTAGTTATGGGAGCCAAGAATGCTGCAGCGTGATCTTTCAGCAAAACCGACGGCAATCGAGCTGGAGGTGATCCGGGCAAGCCTTGGCGGCATCGTTTTGGAAATGCAGAACTCACTGTTCCGCACAGGCTTTTCCACGATCATCCGCGAATCCCAGGATGCCTCTTGCGCACTGCTCGACGCCAATGCCGCCGTCATTGCCCAGCACGTTGTGCTGCCCTTGCATCTCGGCGCCTTTCCCGCCTGCACCGCAGCCGTGCTGCGCGCCTTCGGCGACGACATTGCGCCGGGCGATGCCTTCCTCATCAACGACCCCTATGAGGGAGGCAGTCCGCATGCACCTGATATGGCCGTCATCACGCCGATTTTCTTCGAGGGCACGCTCTCGGGCTTCTGCGCCAGCATCGCGCATAAGGGCGATATCGGCGGTCCGGTGCCGGGTAGTTGCTCGGGCCAGGCGCGCGAAGTCTTCAACGAAGGTCTCCAACTGCCGCCGGTGCGTTATCAGCGCAATTTCCAACCTTGGGGAGACATCGAGCGCATCATCGCCGCTAACAGCCGCACGCCGGCCTTGGTGCTCGGCGATATCCGCGGTCAGCTCGGTTCGGCGCGCCTTGGCGAGCGCCGGATGGAGGCGCTGTTTGGCAAGTTCGGCCTCGACAAATGCCTGGCCGCCTTCGACGAGCTCGGCCATATCGCCGAGCGTCGCATGCGGGCGGTGATCGAGACCTGGAAGGACGGTACCTTCGAAGCCGAGCGCTTCGTCGATGACGACGGCATCGAGCTTGCGAAACCGGTCCGCATCCATGTGCGCGTCGAAAAGACCGGTGACGCGATGCATTTTGATTTCAGCGGTTCGGCGGACCAGACGCGCGGGCCGGCCAATATCCGTCCGCCGCTTCTGCAGGCGGCCTGCGCCTATGCTTTGATCTCGCTGGTCGACCCGAACATCTTCATCACCAGCGGCATCCTGAAGTCCTACGCGGTGACGGCTCGGCCGGGGAGCGTCGTCGACCCGCGCTATCCCGCACCCGTCAACACCTATAACCCGACGGTACACGCGGTCGTCGATGCGATCTTCGCGGCCCTTGGCCATGTCGTGCCGGAGCGCTCGCGGGCGGATGGCTGCGGCAGCCGCTCGATCATCCTCGGCGGGCGCAGCACCAATACCGGCAAGGGCTACGTGCAATACGAGATCGTCGGCGGCGGCGCCGGGGCAAGGGCAAGCCGCGACGGTGCGTCGGGAACGACGGTCAACCAGAGCAATGCCAAGATCGCACCCGTCGAGATCATCGAGAGCGAATTCCCGACCCGGCTCATCGCCTTCGAACTAATCAAGGATTCCGGCGGCGCCGGCAAGTTCCGGGGAGGCCTCGGCATCCGGCGGAAATACCTGAACCTGGCTGATGCGCGCTTCTCGATCCGTTCGACCAAGCACGTCATCCCGGCTGAAGGTTATTCCGACGGATTGCCGGGGCGCACGGGGGATATCCAGGTCAATCCGGACCGCGAGGACCGGAAGCGGTTGCCGACGCGCTGCGCCGACTACCCGCTGATGGCCGGCGATGTCTTCGAACTGGAGACGCCCGGCGGCGGCGGCTACGGCGACCCGCTGACGCGCGATGCCGGCATGGTGCTTGCCGATGTCCGCGAAGGCTACGTCTCGCTGGAGAGAGCGCGTGAATTCTACAGCGTCGCCATAGTCGTCGGCAGCGAAGGGTTTGCCATCGACGAGAAGGCGACGGCAACACTCAGAGCCTTGAATGAAAAACGGGCCGCTTCGGCCTGATTGGGAGGAATGACAGAGATGGATGTGAATGCAACCAAGAACCCCACGGCCGGCGTTATCGGCCTCGGCGCCATGGGCTATCAGATGGCCCGGCATCTGAAGGAAAAGAACTTCTCGATCACCGGCTATGATGTCTCTGCCGACGCGGTGAAGAAATCGACCGACATCGGCATCACGGTCGGCAGTGATATCGCCGCCGTCGGCAGCCGCTCGGATGTCGTCATCGTCATGGTGCAGACCGACAAGCAGGTGGTCGACGTCATTGGCCCCGGCGGTCTCCTGGCCTCGATGACGCCTGGATCCGTCATCTGCATCGCCAGCTCGATTGCCCCGGAAACCTGCCGTGAGCTCGAACGTCAGGCCGCGGAGCGCAACATCGGCGTGCTCGACACACCGGTCGTGCTTGGTCAGGAAGCGGCCGACAACGGCACGCTCACCGTCTTCGTCGGCGGCGAGGCGAAGTGGCTGGACAAGGCCCGGCCGGTACTTTCCGCCTTCGGCCGCAACATCCTGCATATCGGCCCGAGTGGCACTGGCCAGATCGCCAAGACGGCCAACAACATGCTGCTCTGGGCCTGCATCTGCGCCAATTACGAGGCCCTCAGCCTCGCCCGCGCGCTAGGGGCCGATGTTCCGACGCTGGTTGCGGCCTTGAGCCATTCCAGCGGTGCCAATTGGTCGCTGTCACGTTGGGGCAAGAGCACTGGCAAATGGGCGGAGAAGGATCTGGATGTCGCCCTCGACCTCGCCCAGTCGGCCAAGCTGCCGCTGCCGCTGAACGGTCTTGTCGACCAGCTCATGAAAACGATGAACCGCGAGAAGATGCAGAGCCTGCTCGCATGAGCATGGATCAAGGAGGATGAGAGTTGGAAAAGAAGCTTGAAGGTCAGGTTGCCATTGTTACCGGTGCCGGCCGCAATATCGGCGAGGCGACGGTGAAGCTGCTGGCGGCCAGCGGCGCTTCCGTGGCGCTTGTCGACGTCAACAGCGATCTCGCATCTGGCGTTGCGAGGGCAATCCGCGAAGAAGGTGGCGCGGCGGAAGTCTTCACGGCCAATATTGCCCTGGAAGCCGATGTCACGAAACTCGTGGCCGACGTGACCGCCCACTTCGGCAAGGTCGATATCCTGGTGAACAATGTCGCCATCAGCGACAACAAGCATATTCTCGACGTCACCAAGGAGGAATGGGATCGGGTGATCGCGGTGACGCTGACCGGCACCTTCCTGATGTCGAAATATGTCGCGACCCAGATGGTCGCCCAGGGACATGGCGGAGCGATCGTCAACATCGGCTCGACTTCCGGCTTCTACGGCCGCCCTCGCGCGATCGCCTATACAGCGGCGAAGGCGGGCGTCGCCAATCTCAGCCGCTCGCTTGCCGTCCAGCTCGCCAAGCACAAGATCCGCGTCAACTGCGTGGTGCCGAACAAGATCGGCTCGCCGGTCGGCAAGGACACCTTCGATCCGACGCGCCCGGTCGTGAACCTGCGCGATCGGCCCGGCGTGCCGGAGGATCTGGCCCGTGCCATCCTGTTCCTGGTTTCACCGGATTCCGACTTCATCGACGGCACGACGCTCTTCGTCGACGGCGGTGTTTCGGCCTTGATGCCGGGTTCGGAGTAAAAAAGTCGAGGCGCCCGCGCATGATGTGCGGGCGCTTATGTGAGGCGGGCCGCAGAGGAGCGGTCCGCCGATCACAAGACATGCCATCGCAGAACTATCGATGCCGCCGGCCTGGGCCGTGCGAGTGGCTTCGGCCAGGGAGAGACACGTTGTTCGCATAAAAAGGGAGAGAGATATGCGACAGAATATTCATCGCGCTTTACGCAGATCCGTGCTTGGCTTCGCCGCTGCGGCGATTGCCGCCGTCGGCCTGGCAGCCACGGCATCCGCGCAATCGGCCTCGGTCGACGCCATTGCCAAATATGATGGGGCGGACCGCCTCGAAAAACTTGCGGCGGGGGCCAAAAAGGAAGGCGCGCTCACCGTCTATACCTCCTTCACGGTCGATGACATGAAGGCCGTCACCGATGCCTTTACCGCCAAATACGGCATTCCTGTCGAGGTATGGCGCGGCTCGTCCGAAGACGTCCTGCAGCGCGGCCTCACTGAGATCAAGGCCGGCCGCTACAGCGTCGATGTCTTCGAAAACAGCGGCCGCGAGCTGGAGGCGCTGGCCCGCGAAGGCGTGCTGGAGCCGATCAATTCGCCGACCCTGCCGGAGATCCTGCCCGATGCCGTTCCTGCGCATCATATGTGGGTCGGCTCACGTATGAACCTCGTCGTCGGCGTCTATAACACCAACCTGGTGCAGAAGAGCCAGCTGCCGAAATCCTGGGACGGCTTCCTCGACCCGCAATGGAAGGGCAAGCTGGCCATCGAATACGAGGATTACGATTGGTTCTCCGCCATTGCCCAGGAATTTCCGACGGAAGAGCAGGGCATCAATTTCTTCAAGAAGCTTATGGCCACCAACGGCGTTTCGGTGCGCAAGGGTCATACGCTGCTCACCAATCTCACTGCGTCCGGCGAAGTTCCGCTCGCCTTTACCGTCTTCGACTTCACTGCCAAGCAGGTAAAGAATGACGGCGCGCCGCTTGATCTCTTTACCATCGGAGCGATCCCGGCGCGGCTCAACGGTGTTGCTGTCTCGAAATATGCGCCGCATCCCAATGCCGCCATCCTGTTCCACGAATACATGATCAGCGAGGGACAGCAGGTGCTTGCCAAGCGCAATGTGACGACGACGAATATCAAGCGCGTTCCGCTGCCGGCCGACACGAAGATCAAGATCATCAGCCCCGCCTTCCTGCTCGACCAGGGCAAGAAATGGAGCGATCTCTACGAGCAGATCGTCACCGCCGAGCGCTGAGCTTGCGAGGCGGGAGGGCCGCGGCACCTCCCGCCTCATTCTATCGCGTACCGAAAAGCAGTGTCTTGATCGTCACCGGCACCATGAAGGATGGCAGCCGGACACGACCGACATCGACAAAATCGAAGTCGCTTGCTTCGATGCCGTCAAGCACCATCACTTCGCTCGCAACTTGCAGTTCCTCCTTGAGGATGGCGCCGAGGCTGCGGGCGATATCGCCTGAAACGAGGATATAAAGCGGCACGTTTCGCGAAATCTGGGCTGCCAAGCCAAAGGTAATCCCTTCTGCCAATGCTCTCAGCCGAGGATAGGCGGGCATCCCACCGAACCCGAGTGAGATTGCGATGGGGCGGGATGGATCGATATCGAAGGCGGCGACATGCCCTTCGATCGAGGTACCAATCTCGGACGCGACAAGCGTATCGGCTTCGAGGTTGATAAGCGGGCGGAAGACTTGGAGGTTGCGGCGGGGCAGGAGCGTTGCCGGCGACGAGATGAAAATCGTGTCGCCGCTCAGCCTGACGCTGTGCTCGGAAGCGCCAAGCACGGTTGCGCGGATGCATTCACCGGGCGGAAGCAGAGGATAGGGCAAGAGCCCCGTATGGATGCGCCCGCGCAGTGTGGTCCCGAGTGTGCGGCCGAGATCGCTGAAATCGCGTTTCTCCCTGTCGTACACATATTCCCCAACTCCACCGGCAAACATGACACCATCGACGGCAGCCTGCTGCAAAGGCGCAGTCAGCAAGGTTTGCTGGAGCGTTTCCGACATGCGCCCGGTGATGGCGTCGAGGATCGTATCTGCCATCGTCGACGCGACGGCGCGACGCGCGGCGGGATCGATCAAGCTGCCGACCTCCCAATCAAAACCGGCGCGACGGGCGTAGGCAGCGCCGGCCGCATCGAGGCGGCGGATGCGGTTTTCTTTGTCGATGACGGCAAGGCGTCCGCCGGCAGCAAGCGCGGCTGTTTCGATGATGCATCCGTTTTCCACGACCGCGAGCTTCGTGGTAGCGCCGCCGATATCGACCAGGAGGATGCGCCGCCCGCCCTCCTGCCGCGAGCACTCGACCGCGCCGGAACCATGGGCGGAGAGCCTTACCTCCATATGATCACCGGCCGCCGCGCAGACCAGTTCGCCGACCGTTTCGGAGACGAGGTCGGCGATCGCATCGGCGTTGCGCCGCAAGGCCGCCTCGCCGGTCAGAATGACAACGCCCGTCTCGATATCGTCTGGTGTTAGTTCCGCAGCCTCGAATGCATTGCCGAGGATGGCGAAGAGCCGGCTCTCGTCGATCAAGCCGTTTTCGTCGAACGGCGTCGGCGCGATGGGGGAGAGGAAAAGCGTCTCGCGCCGATAACCCGGGCTATCCGTACCGGTGTACGCCATCGACAGCCTGGAGAAGGCGACCTGCGTGCTCGAAGAGCCGATATCGATGCCGGCGCTCAGGAACGTCACCGGCTTCAGGATGTCGGACTCTTCGGGAAAGTCGTGATCATGGTCGTGGTCGACCATACCGGAACCATGATCGTGGTCGTAATCGGCACCGAGGGCGTGGTCGTTGATCGAGTGAGGTCTGTCCGCCACGAGCAATACTCCGTCATCGGCGCCGAGGATGATCGCTCAGCGCCGGTTACCCCGGACGTAGTCCCTGATGATCTCATCGGTCAAGACGACACGCGGATCATATTCCGGCGCATCATCGAGCTGGTCGAGCGTATTGAGACCGATCTGCTTGAAGATGCGGTTGGTTGCCGCGATCAGTCGGGCAGGACGATCCGGATCGAGGTTGAAATGCTGATGGATGGTGTTCGGCGGGATGTAGATCACATCGCCCGCTTCCCATTCATAACGCTTCTTTTCCTCCTGCGGCACCCATTCGAAGGCATCCACGACCTCGACGTCGCAGTCCTGATGGATATCGTAGCCCTTGCCCTCGATGACATAGATGCACTCCTCGGCGAGGTGCCGATGCCGGCCGGAGCGGGAGCCCGGCGGAATGATCTGCATATAGGCGTCAACGGTCTCCATGCGGGTATTCATGTTCTCGTTGATCAGGTGCTTCAAAAGCCCCTGGCGGGACATTTCCCATGGCAGTTCGCCCGGCTTCAGGATTTTCTTGCGGCGGGAATTGCGCGAGGGCGCGTCCTGCGCATCGTCGAGCAAACGCTGATAGAGGCGCTCATTGGCTGCGCCGTTCAGCCATACGGAGGTTTCATCCCAAGCCATATCAATAGCCTCCCTTCGGATGGTTCAGATCTTCTTCCGCTTCGCGTACCTCGAAGCCAAAACTTTCCTCGGTGTCGTCGACGGAGCGGTCGATAACCGTCTTCTGGAAGAGCATGTTGAGGAACATGTACATCGGCTTGGTCTTGATCACGATAGCGCGCGCCGGCCGTTCCTTGCTGGCATTGAAGTGCTGGTGGACGCAGTTGTTGTGAACGATGACGACGTCGCCGGCTTCCCAGTCGTAACGAACGCCGTCATGGATTTCGTAGCCGGTGCCGTCGAGAATGTAGAAGGCGGCCTCGTTGACATGCGCATGCTTCTGCGAGGCGGCGCCGGGCGCGTATTCTTCCAAGTGTAGGTGGAAGGTCTGGGTGATGCCGTCCTTCGGTTCGACATAGTGGCGAGTGAAGGCCTGCGGCCCGTCGACGAAGGCCGTTTCTTTCGCCTTCTTGACACGCGGGACCGAGCGTAAACGATCCAGCTCTTCCTTCAGGTTGTAGGCGCCTTGGATAGGACGAACGAAGACGCGGTCTTTCTTTGATTGATAGAGCCCCGCGATCTTCTCATCGCGGGTCAGGTGTTTGGAATTGTGGGAGATTCCGGGTGTCTCCTCCCGGTCTTTTTTCTGGTCCATATGATCCAGGTCCTTTCTGCTTTCGGAATTGTGAATTGTCGGTCACCGCTTCAGCCTGGCAGCATATCGGCCAGCACAGGGGCTCAAGGCACCTCCTATTGCCCCGAAGACAGCGACTGCTTGATGAGCGCGACGGTTTCGGGCGATTGGGCGAGCGCCGATTTGATCGCAGTGGCGACATCCTCGCCGATCATCGCATCGACCGGCAAGCCGAGGCCGTCGGCCTTGGCGATGAGCTCCGGATCGGTAATCGCTCTGCGGTAGGCCTCGCGAAGAGTAGCCAGCCGCTCGTCCGGCATGCCGGCGGGGCCGGCGGTCAGGCGGGCGATGGTGCCTTGAGAGGCGATCAGCGCGATCACTTGTCTCGCCTCGGCGGTGGAGGCGAAATCGGCCATCTGGGGCAGCGTCTTGTCGCTGCCGCCGATCTGAGCCAGGAACTTGCCGTTACCCTCGCTGACGAACTGCTCGTAGCTTGAGCGGAAGGCGACGACGCCCTGGATTTCGCCGCGGATCATGCCGAGCTGAGCCTCGTTGCCGTTATAGCCGCTGATGATCTTGACCGGCAGGCCGACGGCCTGTTGCAGCATGATGGTTTCGACATAGGAGCCGCTGCCGACCCCATCGGCGGCGAATTTGATCTCGCCTTTCCCAGCCATCAGTTCCTCGATGCTGTCGATGCCGGATTTGGTGGAGACGACCACGACGCGAGGATCGGACGCCGCCTTGCCGATCCAGCTCATGTTGCCCAGATCGAAACGGACGCCGGAAACGCCGGCGAGCTGGCTGTAGATGAGGCCGGTGTTGAACGTCCCGAAGGTCAATCCGTTCGGCTTCGAGGCGGCGATGAAATTGGTGCCGAGGACATGGCCGGCGCCGGGCATGTTGCGGACGACAAAGGTGGAGCCGGGCAGATATTTTTGCATGTATTGCGCCACAAGCCGCCCATAGGTGTCGAAGCCACCGCCCGGACCGATGGTGACGATATAGTTGACGGTTTTGCCGTCGAAGAATTCCGCCCCCTCCTGCGCGGCGACAGGCGCCGCCAGAAGGACGAGGGCGACGCCCGCGGCGGCGAGCCTATCAACGATGAGATTCATGTTTTCCTCCTCCAAAATCGATCAATCTATGAAGTCCTACGCCGCAGCCCTCCCAGCTGAGACGGGGCTTCCGCGGACCCGGGCAAAACCCAATCTACTCTAAGCGAATAGTCCCTCCGCCAACCCTTTCCGAAGACGGGCAGACGCTTGCTGCGGCCCGGGTTCATCCGGGCAGCATTTCGGCGAGAAGTCGGCCATAGCCGCGCACGGGCTGGCGGATTGAAAGCCGATGCTGGATTTCCCAGCAGCGCGCCGGCACGGGATGCAGCACCGGCACGCCAAGATCCTGTTCGAGCATGTCGATGATCGGGAGGACCCGCCAACCGGAGCCAAGCAGATAGATACCCTCGGCTTTTCCCTTATGGGGTAGGAAGATGCGTTTGATATGGGCGTAGACCGTCTCCGGCGAGAGTGCCCCAACCTCGGTGAACGGCACGTCGATGCCCTCCATCGCCAGCACGTCGAAACCGGCATCAGTGAAGTAGCGCGCAAAGACCTCGTTGATCTTGCCGCCGAAATAGGAGGCGCCGACGAATCGCTTGATGCCGAGCGCGTTCAGCGCCCGGATATGATTGGTCCCGGAGGTAAAGATCTGCGTGTTGTAGGTCTTCTCCCAGCCGGCGATCAGCTCCGCCTCTCCCTTGTGCCCGAGCAGCATAAAGGGAGGCGCGCCTTCCGGATGGATCAGGTCGACCTTCTCTTCCACCAGCCGGGCGATCAGCGGCTCGTAGCCCTGCACGGCGCGGTCGAGTTCGTCCTTCGCCCCTTTCTTAATGTCGAGAAACAGGGGAATGACACCGATCCCGTCGGGCAGGATCCGGATAAGCTCCTCGAGTGAGCCGGGACGCATCGTTGGCTTGATGCATCCGATCGTACCGCGCCAGCTGCTGAAACTCATGCTTTTCTCCAATATGCCTTAAAATTACGCGGCCGGGAAATCCGGCGAGAAAGGCGGCGGCATGTCTGCCGCCGCAATTGTCGGGCCAGGGGGGCAGCCTCTCACTGGCTCTTGGATAGCGATTGCTTGATCAGCGCCACCGTATCCGGCGACTGGTTGAGCGCCGCCTTGATGGCATCGCTGACATCGTCGCCAACCATGGCATCGACGGGAAGGCCCATTTTGTTTGCCTTGGCAACGAATTCCGGATCGGCGACAGCCTTTTTGTAGGCATCGCGGAGCGCGGCCAACCGATCTTCCGGAATGCCTTCCGGCCCGACGGTCAGCCGCGCAATCGTGCCCTGGGAGGCAATCAGCGCAATCACCTGTTTGGCCTGTTCGGATGTGGTGAGATCGGCAAGCTGCGGCAGATCCTTGCTGGAGCCGCCGATCTGAGCGATGAACTTGCCGCGGCCCTCCTTCACAAAGTCTTCGTAGCTGGAACGGAAGGCGACGACGCCCTGGATCTCGCCGCGCATCATGGCGAGCTCGTCCTCGTTGCCATTATAACCGCTGACGATATCCACCGGCAGCCCGGCTGCTTGCGCCAGCATCAGCGTCTCCACATAGGAACCGCTGCCGACGCCGGCGGCTGCGAACTTCACCTTGCTGCTGCCCGTCATGAAGCTCTTGATATCAGTGATACCCGAATCTTTGGAAACGATGATTGCGCGCGGATCGGAAGCGGCCTTGCCGATCCAGGACATCTTGCCGAGGTCGAAGCGGGCGCCGCTGACGCCGGCGAGCTGGCTGTAGACGAGACCAGTATTGAAGGTACCGATCGTCAGGCCGTCCGGCTTCGAGCCGGCGATATAGTTGGCGCCGAGCATATGCCCTGCGCCCGGCATGTTCTGGACGACGAAGGTGGTGCCCGGTAAGTATTTCTGCATGTATTCGGCCACGAGACGGCCATAGCTGTCGAAGCCGCCGCCGGGGCCGGTCGCGACAATATAATTGACAGTTTTGCCTTCGAAAAAATCCGCGCCGGAATCGGCAAGCGCCGGTGAAAAGGCAGCAGTGATCAGCAGGCCAGCCGCCGCCGGCCCCAATATGGCTCTAAACATGATGTTCCTCCTCTAGCCCCAGTCTCCCTGGGCATGAGGCAATTGTCACAAGGTCAGAGGTGCGTGTCTAATAGTGATAAGCGTGGCAAGGTATAAGTTTTATGCAATGGCCAAAGAGGTGACTTGGTGACAGGTCATATTGTTTCGCCTCTCGAAATAGACATCGCTTGCGCCCGCACTAACTTTCGCAGGCTTCGGTTCGAAGGACGCGACTAGACCTGATCGCTACGGCGAAAAAATTATGTCTTGCATTGCTGAACGATCTTGGACAGCCGTTCAGCATCTCTATAGGCTTTTGTCATCGAGGCCTTCATGGACAGGCAGGAACGGCGGCGCTGAAAATGGCAGGCGCGATTGTCCGCGCTTTCACTCGAAACTTAATAAGGCCGGGAATGCGTTTTGGAGGAGGCGCAGTGAGGCGGTCGTTCGATAGATGCGGTGGCCTTTGAGATAAGCGCTTTGCGGCCCGATGGGGCCGCGGGCCGCAATTTAAAGAATCGATTGTCGCGAGCAACGGCCGCAAAGGCCGTGTGTGCCGGCGTTTGTGTCGGTTTCGGCGATGGAAAGGGAGGTGGCATGACGAGTGAGACGAAAAGCCATACGCTGGACGACCATCGTTACGAGGATTCATTCAGTCATGAGCACGGGCCGGATTCCGATCACGACCATGACGATTTAGGCCCGATCGGAGCGCTCGAAGACAATCCGATCTGGCTGCAGGACAACGTCTTTCTGAAAAGTGTGGGGATCGATATCGGGTCCTCCGGCACGCAAGTTATTTTCTCGGCCATTCACCTGCGCCGCAGCGGCGAGGATCTTACCAGCCGCTATATCATCGTCGCGCGCGACACGCTTTTCCAGTCGACCGTGCAGTTCACGCCCTATGAAAACGAAACACTGATCGACGCGCGGGCGCTCGGCGAGATCATCGACCAAGCCTATGCAGCCGCCGGTCTCTCGCCGGATGAGATCGATACGGGTGCGGTGATCCTGACCGGCGAGGCTCTGCGCCGCGAGAACGCCGGCGCCATCGCTGCGGTTCTCGCCTCCAAGGGCGGACAGTTCGTCTGCGCCACGGCCGGTCATCACATGGAGTCGATGCTCGCAGCGTATGGTTCGGGCGCTGCCCGCCGATCCTATGACGACCAGACGCGCCTCCTTAATGTCGATATCGGCGGCGGCACGGCAAAACTCGGCCTGATCGAGCACGGTAAGGTCGTTGCCACGGCGGCCGTCCATGTCGGCGGACGCCTCATCGTCGTCGACGAGAACAATCGCATCGTCCGGCTGGATCCTGCGGGCCGCCATCACGCGCGCCAGGCGGGCTTCGACTGGAGCGAGGGCGACACCGTTTCATCCTCCGATCTCGATCATGTCGCCGCCGTCATGGCCGATACCTTGCTCTCGGCGATTGCCGATCCGCAGCCTCAGGTGTCGGTCATGCATCTCTTCCTGACCGAACGCTTGCCGGTGCTTGGCAAGATCGACGGCCTGATCTTCTCGGGCGGCGTCGGCGAATATCTCTACGGGCGGGAAGAGCGCGACTTCGGCGATCTCGGCCGCCGGCTCGGAAGAGCCTTGCGCGCGAGGCTCGATCAAGGTGCCTTGCCCTGGCCTCTGCTCGATGGCGGCGAGTGCATCCGTGCCACGGCGCTGGGCGCATCGGAATACAGTGTGCAGCTGAGCGGCAGCACGTCCTTCATTTCCGATCCCGGCAGGCTGCTGCCGCGCCGCAATCTTCAGGTGCTGCGCCCGCCCGTCGATCTCTCGGGCGAAATCGATGCGCAGGCCGTTGCCGCGGCAATTGCACGCCACCTGCAGCTTTTCGACATAGACAGCAGCGGTGTCGAGTTTGCGCTGGCCTTTGAATGGGCCGGCGAACCTGAATATGGCCGCATCCGGGCGCTAGCAGAAGCACTGAAGTCGGCCGTTATCGGTCGACCCATCCTTGTCATGCTCGACGGGGATGTCGCGATGACGTTGGGTTCGATCCTCAAGGAAGAGCTCGCTGTGACGGAGGATGTTCTCGTCCTCGATGGACTGTCGCTGCACGATTTCGATTTCCTTGACCTCGGGCGTGTCCGGCTGCCGTCGCGAACGGTCCCGGTGACTGTAAAGTCCCTGGTTTTCAGCGAGGCGGAAGCGACGGTCGACCGGCCGCAGCGCATTCATCACCGCGAATGGAGTGAAAGAGGCTCCGCCGCCGGCGGGCATCGTCACCACCATGACCACCATCATCATCATGGTCATGATCACGACCATGGTCACCACCATCACCATCATGGCGGCGAGGCACATTCGCATGGCGTCGCCACGGAAAAAAGCGGTCTACGTCAACGGTAAGCCGCAGCCGGAGGCGGGTTCCACTAGGCAGAAATAATCGGGAGGATATGAATGACGATCGAACAGGAGTATGCGGGGCAGTCGGCTTCGCTGAGAACTCCACGCTTCGATGCCAAATGGATTGTCATCGGTATTGTCGTGGCGGCCGTTGCCTGGCTGGCGCTCGTGCCGCTTGTTTTTCTGGTCTGGCAGAGCTTCTTGACGCCTGGCACCGCCGCGTCGCCTGCCGTTGCGACCTTCGGCAATTATATCGAGGCCTATACCAATCCCGAGACTTTCAGCCTCTTCGTCAACTCGGTCGTCTTCGCTTTCGGCACTGCCTCTCTCGCGCTCGTCGTGGGCGGCTTTCTGGCCTGGCTGAATGAGCGGACCAACACGCCGTTCAAAATGCTCTTCTACGCGGCGGCGATTGTGCCGCTCGTTATCCCAGGCATCCTCTTCACGGTCGCCTGGATCATGCTGGCGAGCCCGAAGATCGGCATCTTCAACCTGCTCGCGCGCAACATTTTTGGCATTCAGGACCCGATTTTCGACATCTACACCATGGGCGGAATGATCTGGGTCGACGGCCTGCACTACTCCCCGGTCGCATTCCTGCTGATGTCGGCCGCCTTCCGCGCCATGGATCCGTCGCTGGAAGAGTCGGCGATGATGAGCGGGGCCTCCATCCCGCAGATTGCGATGCGGATCACCTTCAAGCTGGCCTGGCCGGCAGTTCTGGGCTCGTTCCTGATCCTGTTCGTCCGCTCGCTTGAATCCTTCGAAGTGCCTGCGCTTCTAGGATTGCCTGTCGGTATCCAGGTCTTCACCTCGTCGATCTACAAGGCGATCCACGAATACCCGAGCAATGTCGGCCTCGCTTCTGCCTATGCCATCACGCTGCTGGCGATCGCCTCCTTCGGCATCTATTTCCAGTCCCGGCTGGTTGCCCGCGGCAGCCGCTATTCGACGGTGACGGGCAAGGGCTTTCGCCCGCGGCCGATGGATCTCGGCGCCTGGCGCGTTCCGGCCGCCATCGTCCTGGTCTTCTACACCCTGCTGGTCGTCGTGCTGCCGTTCCTCGTGCTGCTGTGGTCGTCGCTGCAGAAATACTACAGCGTGCCGAGCTATGCGGCGCTGAAGAACATTTCCTTCGCCGCCTATATCAAGATGATCAATTACCCGACGGTCGACCGCGCCGTCATCAACAGCCTCATTCTGTCGCTCGGATCGGCGGCGCTGGTCATGCTGATGACCTCGGTGATCTGCTGGATCGTCGTGCGCACCAAGCTGCCCGGCCGCTGGCTGCTCGACAATCTCGCCTCGCTGCCGATGGTCTTCCCCGGCCTCGTCCTCGGCCTGTCGGTGATGATCTGCTACCTCTACCTCGACATCGGCATCTACGGCACGCTCTGGATCATGCTGATCGCCTACGTCACGCGCTTCATGCCCTATGGCATGCGCTACAACATGACCTCGATGCTGCAGATCCATAAGGAGCTCGAGGAATCCGCGGCGATGAGCGGAGCCGGTTGGCTCACCACCTTCTGGCGCATCCTGCTGCCACTCCTGAAACCCGGCCTGCTCGCCGGCTGGATCTACGTGGTCGTGGTTTCCGTCCGCGAACTGTCCAGTTCCGTGCTTCTCTACAGCTCCGGTTCGGAAGTTGTCTCGATCGTGATCTGGGAGCTCTGGCAGAACGGCCAATATGTCGAACTCTCGGCCTTCGGCGTCATGCTGATCGCCGCACTCTTTGTAATCGTCATCATCGCACAGCTCGTCGGCCGCCGTTTCGGCGTCAGCGAGAGCTGAGCCATTTCATTTACCTAACGCATTGAAAGGAAGGCCCAATGGCGAAAGACGCACTCGTTTCGGAAGATTTGGCGAAGAAGTTCGCGACCGAGAAGGAAACGCCTTACACACGCTGGATTCGGGACGAGGGGCTGGACATCATCCCCGCCCTTTACGTGCGCAATCTGAGGACCGTGCCTCTGAAGCCCTGGGCGCGGCGCGGCGGCAATGCCGTGTTCGTCAACCACGACGCCTCCCGCACGTCCAATGACAGCTATGTCATGGAAATTCCCGCGGGCGGGAAGCTTGCGCCGCATCGCCAGCTCTACGAGGAAATGGTCCTCGTGCTCGAGGGGCGCGGCTCGACGACGGTCTGGAACGACGCCGGCCAGAGGATCACCTTCGAGTGGCAGGCCGGATCGCTCTTCGCCATCCCGCTCAATACCTGGCACCAGCATTTCAACGGATCCGGCCAGCAGCCGGCGCGTTACATCGGCGTCACCAACGCGCCGCCGATCATCAATCTCTACGAAGATCTCGATTTCGTTTTCAATAGCAAGCACGACTTCCCGAACCGTTTTGCCGGCGAGCCCGATTACTTCAGCAACAAGGGCGAGCAGAAGGGTCTTCTGCTTCAGACCAATTTCGTCGCGGATGCGGTCAGCCTGCCTTTGATCAGTGCCAAGGAGCGCGGTGCGGGCGGCGGCCATATCCGCTTCAACATGGCGAAGGGCTCGATGAACAGCCATATTTCGCAGTTCCCGGTCGGCACCTACAAGAAGGGACATGCCCACGGGCCGGGCGCCTACGTCATCATCCTCAGCGGCGAAGGCTATTCGCTGATGTGGCCGGAAGGCGAGGAGCCCAAGCGCTACGACTGGGAAGTCGGGACGTTGATCGTGCCGCCGAACATGTGGTTCCATCAGCACTTCAACACCGGCACGACGCCCGCCCGCTACCTCGCCTTCAAGCATGAGGTCGTCTCGATCCGAAATGCGCAGGGTGTGCCGAAAGCCTGGATCAGCCGGCGCCTCGGGGGCGACCAGATCGACTATGCCGACGAGAGCGCGATCGTGCGAACGACATTCGCCGACGCGCTGGCCAAGAACGGCCTGACCCCCCGCATGGATGCCGCCTACGAGGCGGAACTTGCGGACCTGCCGTCGAAATAGACAGCCAAAAACATCAGAGAGCCGGCTGCTGTCCCGGCCACAATGGAGGAGGAAAGAAATGAGCATGGATTCAACCCGGAGCAAGGGCGGCCGGTCCGCCTGGCTCCACTGCCTTGGAATGGCCGCCGTAGCGGCCGGCTCGCTGCTCGCCGCGGCGCCGTCCTTTGCCCAGTCGACCATTGCCGATCTCGCCAAGTATGAAGGGGCGGATCGTATGGAGAAACTGGTTGCCGGCGCCAAGCAGGAAGGTACGCTTACGGTCTACACTTCCGCACCAGTCGACGACATGACCGCGCTGACGGATGCTTTCACCGCAAAATACGGTATCAAGGTCGAGATATGGCGCGGCAGCTCTGAAGACGTGCTTCAGCGCGGCGTGACCGAAACCAAGGCCGGCCGCTACACCGCCGACGTTTTCGAGACGAACGGGCCGGAGCTCGAAGCGCTGACGCGCGAAAACGTCCTGCAGCCCATTTCTTCGCCGACCTTCAAGCAGATGCTGCCGGAGGCCGTGTCACCACATCACGGTTGGGTCGGCACGCGCCTGAACGTGATTACGTCAGCCTTCAACACCAACCTCGTCGACGCTGCTTCCGCGCCGAAGAAGTGGACCGATTTCCTCGATCCGCAGTGGAAGGGCAAGCTCGGCGTCGAGGCCTCGGATTCCGACTGGATGGCGGCCGTCATCAAACGGTTTCCCTCCGAGCAGGAAGGGATCGACTTCTTCCGCAAGCTCAGCGAGACGAACGGTCTTTCCGTCCGTTCCGGCCATACGCTGCTGACCAATCTCGTCGCATCGGGCGAAGTGCCGCTGTCGATGACGGTCTACCAATACAAGGCCGAGCAGTTGAAGCAGGACGGCGCGCCGGTGGATTCCTTCGGCATATCGCCCATTCCGTCCCGCGTGAACGGCATCGGCATTTCGAGCCATGCAACTCATCCGAATGCGGCCCTGCTTTTCTATGAGTTCGAATTGACCGATGCGCAAGCGATCCTCGCCAAGCGAGGTTTCACGCCCACGAACGTTGCGCTTTTCCCGCTGCCTGAAGGTGTCCGCCTGGATGTGATCGATTCCAAGATCGTGCTCGACGAAGGCAAGAAGTGGCAGGACCTCTTCGATCAGATCGTTCTTCAGAAGAAGTGAAGACTCGCTCCCGCAGCGGATCGCCGCTGCGGGAGATCAATTGCTTTTGGCCGGACATCCCGATCGGCGGGTGTGGATGTCGTCTCTGCAATCCCGCAATGAGGAGAAAACCGTCATGCTTTCCGTCAGGGAGCTTTACACCGAATATCCCGACAAGAAGGGGAACGTCGTCAAGGCCGCACAGGATGTCGGCTTCGAGATCCCGGAGGGCAAGCTCTTCACGCTGCTTGGACCGAGCGGCTGCGGAAAGACTACGACGCTGCGGTCGATCGCCGGTCTCGAACGGCCGAAGACGGGAATAATCTCTGTCAACAATACGGTGGTCTTCTCCTCCAGCAGCAACGTCTTCGTTGCGCCGAACCAGCGCAATTTCGGCATGGTGTTCCAGAGCTACGCCATCTGGCCGCATATGAGTGTTTTCGAGAATGCGGCCTTTCCTCTCCGCGTCAGCCGCAAGCGTTTCACGAAGCAGGAGATCGAGGACAAGGTGAATCGCGTCCTCTCGGTCGTGGCGCTCGAAAATTTCGCAGAGCGCGAGGCAACCAAGCTCTCCGGCGGCCAGCAGCAACGACTGGCACTGGCGCGGGCGCTGGTCATGGAGCCGAAGCTGCTCTTGCTCGACGAGCCGCTTTCCAACCTCGATGCGAAGCTGCGCGAGAAGATGCGGTTCGAGCTCAAGCGCCTGCAGCGCGAGCTGAACATAACGACGATCTACGTCACCCACGACCAGCAGGAGGCGCTCGCGCTTTCCCATCAGATCGCATTGATGCAGAACGGCCGGATCGTCCAGCTGGGAACGCCGCGGGATATCTACGAAAAGCCCGCCTCCCGTTTCGTGGCCGATTTCGTCGGCACGACGAGCTTCCTGCAGGCGACGGTCAAAAGCCGCGACACGCGCAGCAACGAATGGGTGATCGACAGCGAAATCGGTACGATCCGGATGGCCGGCAATGAGGGCCTGCAGCCCGGCGACAAGATCACGGTATCGATCCGCCCCGAAAACGTCCGCCTTCTCGAAACCGCGGACAACAGCGTCCCCTCGGACCGTCTGCTCGAGGGCACCGTGAGCACCAAGCTGTTCCTCGGCGAGTTCATCGACTTCCAGATCGATCTGGGCGGCACCCTGCTGCTCGCCCGCGCCCATCCTTCGCTGCGCACGCCGATCGGAGACCGGATCTTCGTCGATATCCATCCTGAGCACTGCACGCTGATCCACAACTGATCGCGGCCTCGGCCATTCGTGGGGTCGATGACCTGTTTGGAGACGGTCAATCACGACAAACCCGCCTGCAATGGAGTGAAGGCGGGTTCAAAGAAGAAAGAAGAGGAGAACAGAATGAAATTGCAGAGGCGTCTTTTCATGCTTGCGACCGCGTCTTCGCTGCTGGCCGCAAGTTTCGCCATACCATCACAGGCCGACGACTCGCTGCTGACGTCGACAGCCCCCGACCGCGAGGCGAAGCTGGAGGCGGCCGCCAAGGCCGAAGGCGAGCTGACGCTCTATACGTCGATTGCCCAGAACGACCTCGAGCCGCTGATCAAGCCGTTCGAGGACAAATACGGCATCAAGGTCACCACTTGGCGCGCGAGCGGCGACGACGTTCTTCAGCGCGTCGTGCAGGAGCAGAAGGCGGGGCGCGCAACCGTCGACAGCATCCACATCAGCGCGCCTGAGATGGAGGCGCTTCACCGGGAAGGCCTCCTACAGAAGACGGAATCGCCATATTACGCCGATCTGCTCAAGGGCGCGGTGCCGGAGCACAAGGAGTGGGTCAGCACGCTGCTTTCCGTATGGGTTCAGGCCTACAACACGGACCAGGTGAAGAAGGAGGATCTGCCCAAAACCTATGCGGATCTGCTCGACCCCAAATGGAAGGGTAAGCTCGGCTTCGAAGCCGAGGACATCGACTGGTTCACGTCGGTCGTCGAGACGATGGGCGAGGACAAGGGGCTGCAGTACTTCCGCGATCTGGTGAAGACCAATGGCCTTTCCGTTCGCAAGGGACATTCGTTGCTGAACAATCTGGTCGTCGCGGGCGAAGTGCCGCTCGGTCTGACGCTCTACAACTACATGCCGGTACAGGCAAAGAGCAATGGCGCGCCGATCAACTGGTTTGCACTGGAGCCGGCAATTGCCCGCGCCAACGGGATCGGTGTCGTCAAGACCGCTCCCCATCCCAACGCGGCCGCGCTCTTTTCCGATTACATGATCAGCCAGGGTCAACCGATCCTGACCTCGCTCAACTATATTCCGACGTCGACCAAGGTGAAATCACCGCTCGAATCCATCGAGCTGAAGATCGCCGATCCGGCGGACAAGCTCGACAACGCCTCCAAGTGGGAGCCGCTCTACGACAAGATTGTGCTGCAAGGAAATCCGGGCTGACACCGTATAGTGCAGAGCAAAATGGCCCGGCCATTCCGATGGCCGGGCCATTTTTATGAGGCAATGCTGCGTGACTTGAGGGTCGAAAATAGCGCTACCGTGATCATGGTCGCGAAGGCACCTAAAGCATGATCCGCGATCGCGTGATTTTTGCGTGTCGCAGATCATGCCCTTGCATCACGGATGTCCGGGAATATGCCCAGCAGGCTGACGTGTGCCCCTCAGATATTCGCGCACGATGTCGTCGGTCAGCGTGACCTTCGGATCGAATTCCGGCGCGTCCTCCAGCTGATCGAGGGTGTTCAGCCCGATCTGCTTGAAGATACGGTTCGTTGCGGAGATCAATCGCACCGGGCGATCCGGCTGCAGGTTGAAGTGCTGATGGATCGTGTTTGGGGGAATGTAGATGACGTCACCCGCCTCCCACTCGAAGCGCTTGGTTTCCTTCTGGGGAACCCACTCGAAGGAATCGGTAATTTCGACATCGCAGTCCTGATGGATGTCGTAGCCGCGGCCCTCGAGAACATAGACGCATTCCTCGGCGAGATGCCGATGCTTGCCCGAGCGGGAGCCGGGCGGAATGATCTGCATATAGGCATCGACGGTTTCCATGCGGGTGTTCATGTTCTCGTTGATGAGATGCTTGAGCAGACCCTGCCGGGACATTTCCCAGGGCATTTCCTTTGGCTTGACGATCTTTTTCCGACGCGAGTTGCGGGAAGGAGCGTCCTGGGCCTCATCGAGAAGCCGCTGGTACAGCCGCTCGTTGCCGGCGCCGTTCAGCCAGACCGAAGTTTCATCCCACGCCAAATCAGTATCCTCCCTTCGGATGGTTCAGGTCGTCTTCGAGTTCGCGGACCTCGAAACCGGCGCTCTCAGGCGTATCCTCGACCTGGCGGGCGACCACCTGTTTCTGGAACAGCATGTTGAGGAAGAGATACATGGGCTTGGTCTTGATGACCAAGGCGCGGGCAGGCTTCTCCTTGCTGGCGTTGAAATGCTGATGGACGCAGTTGTTGTGGACGATGACGACGTCGCCTGCTTCCCAGTCATAGCGTACGCCGTCATGGATTTCATAGCCGGTGCCGTCGAGAATATAGAAAGCCGCTTCGTTGACGTGCCCGTGCTTCTGGGATGCGGCGCCCGGCGCATACTCTTCCAGATGCAGATGGAAGGTCTGGGTGATGCCGTCCTTGGGTTCGACATAGTGGCGGCTGAACGCCTGCGGCCCGTCGACGAAACCGGTCTCCTTGGCCTTCTTGACGCGCGGGACCGAGCGCAAACGATCCAGCTCTTCCTTCAGGTTGTAGGCGCCCTGGATGGGGCGAACAAAGACGCGGTCCTTTTTCGAGTGATAAAGGCCGGCAATCTTCTCTTCATTGCTCAGATTCTTGGAATTATGATTGATGCCCGGCGTTTCCGGCGACGTTTCCTGGGTTTTCATATCCTCATTGTCTCTTGATTGGCCTGGGGAAATCTTCACACGCTCACCTAGTGCTGTCTAAGATGGATATATTACACAAGCCATAAATTTAACGCTGTGACAGGCTGTCAGCGGTTCCCATCCAATGCAGCGAGATAGCAAGCTAATCTTGATCTGGCAGATAGCAAAATTCCATTCTTGCCGTGAGCTAGCATGCATATAACGTCGTGGTTCGGAATGTGGTTGGGAGGCTGCAGCTAGGGGTGGAGGTTGATGAGTTCCTCATCGCAGGCACGTTTTATTAGCTGTCATCTTTCCTTTTGATCGCATCATTTGCGGAAATAGAACGCGTTCTACGGAGGCGGGCGGCGAGGTGAACCTTAATCTCAGACAGCTCCGATATTTTGCCGAAGTGATAAAGGCAGGCAATATCTCACATGCGGCATCGCAACTGGAACTT